>WHST01000030.1 GCA_009379955.1 Streptosporangiales bacterium
AACCACGTGATCGTCGATCAACACGTACAGTGCGGTCAGGAGGGTGTTCAGATCTTTGCTCACACATCGAACATGAACACCCTCCCCCACATCCACGGCCACGACGCGCCCAGGCCCTTCAAGGAATCACTCATCTAGCGGAAGGTGCCGTTGGTCATGCCGGCCGGGGCGTCCGGCAGGACCACCAGGCCGAGCTCGGTCGCGTCGGCGAGCAGCTCGTGGTGCGGCAGCACGCGCACCGTGTAGCCGAAGGCACCGGTGCGGTCGAGCGGCACCCGGCCCTCGTAGCGCAGGCGACCGTCGTCGAGGCGCCCTGCCGCGGCCAGCGAGACCGTCGACGGTGACACGATCTCGTCGGACTCGCCGAGGCGGCCGTACACGACCTGCACGTCGACGTCGCCCGGCTCGAGCTCGCCGAGGCTGACGATCGAGCGGATCGGCACCGCTCCCCCGAGCTCGGTCACGTCGACCGCGCCCGTCGACTCGACGTGCTCGACGAGGACGGACGGCCACGCCTTGCGGACCCTGCCCTTCCACTTCGCCAGGCGCCGGGCGCCGGCGAAGTCGTCGGCCGCGACGTGCGCGGAGCTGAGGGCCGCCGGCGCGTAGAGGCGGGTGACGTACTCGACGAGCATGCGGTTGGCGGACGCGCGCGGGCTCAGCTCGGCCAGCGTGTGCCGCACCATCTCGATCCAGCGACCGGGCAGGCCCTGCTCGTCGCGGTCGTAGAACCGCGGCGCGACCTGCTCGTCGATCAGGTCGTACAGCGCGCCTGCCTCGAGGTCGTCACGACGCTCCGGGTCGGGGTGCGTGTCGGCGCTCGGGATCGGCCAGCCGTTCTCGCCGTCGAACCACTCGTCCCACCAGCCGTCGCGGATCGAGAGGTTGAGACCGCCGTTGAGCGCGGACTTCATCCCCGACGTGCCACAGGCCTCGAGCGGCCGCAGCGGGTTGTTGAGCCAGACGTCACAGCCCGCCACGAGGAAGCGCGCCAGCTCCATGTCGTAGTCGGGCAGGAACACGATCCGGTGCCGCATCTGCGCGTCGTCGGCGAACCGCACGATCTCCTGGATCAGCTTCTTGCCGCCGTCGTCGGCCGGGTGTGCCTTGCCCGCGATCACGATCTGGATCGGGCGCTCCGGGTGGAACAGCAGCTCCCTGAGCCGTTCCGGTTCGCGCAGCATCAACGTCAGCCGCTTGTACGAAGGGACGCGGCGGGCGAAGCCGACGGTGAGCACCTCCGGGTCGAGCGCGTCGTCGACCCAGCTCAGCTCGGCCTCGCTCGCGCCGCGCTGGATCGCGGACAGCCTGATCCGGCGCCGTGCCTCGTGGACGAGCCGCTCGCGCAGCGTCGCGCGCAGCCGCCAGATCGTCGCGTCGTCGATGGCGTCGACGACCGGACGCCACGCCTCCGGCTGGAACTCGCGCTGGCTGTCGAGGCCGTCCGGGTGCAGCAGCGCGAGGACGTCGTCGGCGGCCCAGGTGCGCTCGTGCACGCCGTTGGTCACCGAGGTGATCGGCACCTCGTGGACGTCGAACCCGGGCCAGAGGCCGCCGAACATCGTGCGGCTGACCTCGCCGTGGAGCAGGCTCACGCCGTTGGCGCGCTGGCCGAGCCGCAGGCCCATGACCGCCATGTTGAAGACGTCGGGATCGCCGCCGGTGTACGTCTCGGCGCCGAGCTCGAGGATCTGCTCGACGGGCATGCCCTCGCAGCCGTTGTCGGCGCCGAAGTGCGACTCGACCAGGTCGCGCGGGAACCTGTCGATGCCGGCGGGCACCGGCGTGTGCGTGGTGAAGACCGTGCCCGCGCGGACGGCCTCGAGGGCTTCGTCGAACGCCAGCCCGCGGTCGGCGACGAGCTCGCGGATCCGCTCGAGCCCGAGGAACCCCGCGTGACCCTCGTTGGTGTGGAAGACCTCAGGGGCGGGGTGGCCGGTGACCGCGCACCAGGCCCTGATGGCCCGGACACCGCCGATGCCGAGCAGCATCTCCTGCAGCAACCGGTGCTCGGTGCTGCCGCCGTACAGCCGGTCGGTCACCTCGCGCTCGGCCGGCGCGTTGCCCTCGATGTCGGAGTCGAGCAGCAGCAGCGGCACCCGCCCGACGTGGGCCTGCCAGATCTGCGCCAGCAACGTGCGCCCGCCCGGCAGCTCGACCGCGATCTGCACCGGGGCGCCGTCGCCGGTCCGCACGAGCGTGAGCGGCAGGCCGTCCGGGTCGACCGCCGGGTAGCGCTCCTGCTGCCAACCCTCGTGCGAGAGCGACTGCCGGAAGTACCCGTGCCGGTAGAGCAGGCCGAGGCCGATGATCGGCACGCCGAGGTCGCTCGCCGCCTTCAGGTGGTCGCCGGCGAGGATGCCGAGCCCGCCCGAGTACTGCGGCAGGACCTCGGTGAGCCCGAACTCCGGCGAGAAGTACCCGATCGCGCGGGGCGCGTCGGAGAGCGACTGGAACCAGCGCGCGCCGGAGACGTACTCGCGCAGGTCGCGGTGGGTCTCGGCGAGCCTGCGGAGGAAGTCCTCGTCGTCCGCGAGGGCGGCGAGCCGTTCCGCCGACACCTCCGCGAGCAGGGCGGACGGGTCGTGCCTGACCTCTTCCCACGCCGTCGGGTCGACCGAGGCGAACAGCGCGCGCGTGGGGGGGTGCCACGACCAGCGCAGGTTGGTCATCAGCTCGCCGAGGGCACTGAGCCGCTCGGGCAGCGAGGTTCGGACGTTCATCCGGCGGATAGCTTTCACGGGCGGGAAGCCTAGTAGGACGTGCCCCCTACCGGGATCCCCCGCCCCCTCTCCCGGGTGCGTCCATGTGCATACCGGACAGGTCGCCGCTATCGTCGGGCGCGATGACGCTCGGACGCTTCCCCATCCTTGACGTCCAGCCGACCGTCGACGGTGGCCGCTGGCCGGCGCAGGCGGTGGCCGGCGAGTCCTTCCGTGTGTCCGCGACCGTGTTCCGCGAGGGCCACGACGCCGTCGCGGCCACCGTCGTGCTCCGCGAGCCGAGCGGTCGGCGGGTGCCGCCGGTCGCGATGCGTCTCGACGTGCCCTGGCTCGACCGCTGGGTCGCCGACGTCACCGTGCCCACCGAGGGCGACTGGTCGTTCCGCGTCGAGGCCTGGGGAGACCCGCTCGCCAGCTGGCGGCACGACGCCGGCATCAAGGTGCCGCTCGGACTCGACGTCGAGCTCATGCTCGAGGAGGGCGCCCGGCTCCTCGACCGGGCGGCGCGGCGCGTGCCACAGCCGTACCGGACCGCGGTGAAGGAGCTCGTGCCGCTGCTCCGCGACACCGGCACGCCACCCGACGATCGGCTCGCCGCAGCGACCGCACCGCACGTCACGGCACTGCTCGACGCCTACCCGTTGCGCGAGCAGGTCACCGCGAGCCCGCACTACGCCGTCCGGGTCGAGCGCACGCGCGCGCTGTACGGCTCGTGGTACGAGTTCTTCCCCCGCTCGGAGGGCGCCGTCCTCGACCCCGTGCCGCGGTCGGGCACCTTCGCCACCGCGGCGAAGCGGCTGCCGAAGATCGCCGCGATGGGCTTCGACGTCGTGTACCTCCCGCCGATCCACCCGGTCGGCACCACGAATCGCAAGGGTGCCAACAACACGCTCGTCCCCGGTCCCGGTGACCCCGGCGTGCCGTGGGCGATCGGCTCGCCCGACGGCGGGCACGACGCCGTTCACCCCGATCTCGGCACGATCGACGACTTCGACGACTTCGTGGCCCAGGCGCGGACGCTCGGACTGGAGGTCGCGCTCGACCTCGCCCTGCAGGCGTCGCCCGACCATCCCTGGGTGACCGAGCACCCGGAGTGGTTCAGGATCCGCGCCGACGGCTCGATCGCGTACGCGGAGAACCCGCCGAAGAAGTACCAGGACATCTACCCGGTCAACTTCGACACCGATCCCGAGGGCCTGTTCACCGAGGTGCTTCGCCTCGTGCGGCACTGGATGGAGCACGGGGTACGGATCTTCCGGGTCGACAACCCGCACACCAAGCCGGTGGCGTTCTGGGAACGCCTGCTCACCGCGGTGCGCGAGACCGACCCCGACGTCATCTTCCTCGCCGAGGCGTTCACCCGCGCACCGATGATGCACACGCTCGGCAAGGTCGGGTTCCAGCAGTCGTACACGTACTTCACGTGGCGCAACACCAAGGCGGAGCTCGAGGAGTACCTCACGGAGCTGTCCACGGAGACGGCCGCGTTCATGCGCCCGAACTTCTTCGTCAACACCCCGGACATCCTGCACGAGTACCTGCAGCACGGCGGTCCGCCGGCCTTCCGCATCAGGGCGGCGCTCGCGTCGACCCTGTCCCCCAGCTGGGGCGTCTACAGCGGGTACGAGCTGTGCGAGAACGTCGCGGTGCGTCCCGGCAGCGAGGAGTACCTCGACTCCGAGAAGTACCAGTACCGGCCGCGGGAGTGGGACACCGCCGAGCGGGAGGGTCGCTCGCTCGCCCCGTACCTCACCCGGCTGAACGAGATCAGGCGCGCACACCCGGCGCTGCACTCCCTGCGCAACCTCACGTTCCACACCGTCACCCAGGCCCAGCCCCACCTCATCTGCTACTCCAAGCGCGCTCCCGGCCCGGAGCACGGAGGCCTCGGCGACGTCGTGCTGGTGGTCTGTAACCTCGACCCTCACAACGCTCGCGAGGCGTCCGTCGAGCTCGACCTACCCGCACTCGGGCTCGACGAGAACGCGTCGTTCCTCGTCCACGACCTGATGACGGGGGCCGAGTACCTGTGGGGGCGGCACAACTACGTCCGCCTCGAACCCTGGCCCGATCCCGCCCACGTGTTCGCCGTACGGAGGTACGAGGAATGAACCCGCGAGACGTCGAGTGACCTCGCCCGAACTCGACGCCCCGACCGACCCGGACTGGTACAAGCGCGCGGTCTTCTACGAGGTGCTGATCCGCGGGTTCCACGACAGCAACGACGACGGCGTCGGTGACATCAAGGGCCTCACCAGCCGCCTCGACTACCTGTCGTGGCTCGGCATCGACTGCATCTGGCTGCTCCCGATGTACGAGTCGCCGCTGCGCGACGGCGGCTACGACATCAGCGACTACGTGAAGATCCTGCCGGAGTTCGGCACCCTCGGCGACCTCGTCGAGCTGATCGACGAGTCGCACAAGCGCGGCATCAGGATCATCACCGACCTCGTCATGAACCACACGAGCGACCAGCACCCGTGGTTCCAGGCGTCGAGGTCCGAGCCGGACGGCCCCTACGGCGACTTCTACGTGTGGTCAGACACCGACGAGCCGTACTCCGACGCACGCATCATCTTCGTCGACACCGAGACGTCGAACTGGACCCACGATCCCGTGCGGGGACAGTACTTCTGGCACCGCTTCTACAGCCACCAGCCGGACCTCAACTACGAGAACCCGGCCGTGTGGGACGCCATGCTCGAGGTGCTGCGGTTCTGGCTCGACCTCGGCATCGACGGCTTCCGCCTCGACGCCGTGCCGTACCTCTACGAGCAGGAGGGCACCAACTGCGAGAACCTCGACCCCACGCACGCCTTCCTCAGGAAGGTGCGGGCCGAGGTCGACCGCATCTACTCCGACCGGGTGCTCCTCGCCGAGGCCAACCAGTGGCCCGAGGACGTCGTCGAGTACTTCGGTGATCCCAAGGTCGGCGGCGACGAATGCCACATGGCGTTCCACTTCCCGCTGATGCCGCGCATCTTCATGGCCGTCCGCCGCGAGCAGCGCTACCCGCTCTCGGAGATCATGGCCAGCACGCCGGAGATCCCCGACGGCTGCCAGTGGGGCATCTTCCTGCGCAACCACGACGAGCTCACGCTCGAGATGGTGACCGACGAAGAGCGCGACTACATGTACTCCGAGTACGCCAAGGACCCGCGCATGCGCGCGAACATCGGGATCCGCAGGCGACTCGCTCCGCTGCTGGAGAACGACCCCAACCAGCAGGAGCTGTTCACCGCACTGCTGATGTCGCTGCCCGGCTCGCCCGTCCTGTACTACGGCGACGAGATCGGCATGGGCGACAACATCTGGCTCGGTGACCGCGACAGCGTCCGGACGCCGATGCAGTGGACCCCCGACCGCAACGCCGGCTTCTCCATGTGCGACCCGCAGCGGCTGTACCTACCGGTCATCATGGACCCCGTCTACGGCTACCAGGCACTCAACGTCGAGGCGCAGACCCGCGACACCGGCTCCCTGCTGCACTGGACCCGCCGGATGATCGAGATCCGCAAGCGGCACCCCGCGTTCGGGCTCGGCGCGTTCGAGGAGCTCGGCAGCAGCAACCCCAGCGTGTTCGCCTTCGTGCGCGAGATGGGCGACGACCGGGTGCTCTGCGTGAACAACCTGTCGAGGTTCCCGCAGCCGGTGGAGCTCGACCTGCGCAGGTACGAGGGCACCGTGCCGATGGAGTGCACGGGGAGCGTGCAGTTCCCCCCGATCGGCGAGCTACCGTACCTGCTCACGCTCCCGGGTCACGGCTTCTACTGGTTCGAGCTGCCGACTCGCGCCGACGACGCCTCGCACGCGAGAATGTACGGCTAGCCATCTGACCGACGAGCACGAGGATGTGACGCAGCGCGTATGACGCTTCCAGCGCACGACGCCCGTTTCGCCACCCACTGGTGTGGGAAGGACAGGCGGTCATGACGCTGCGGAAGCGACTGGTCGACTGGCTGCCCACCCAGCGGTGGTACGCGGGCGGTTCGCGGGCGATCCGGCGCGTGGAGGTCGCGGCGCGTACCGAGCTCGTCACCGGCGACCCGGCGATGAGCCTGCTGCTCCTCACCGTCGACCACGACGGGGGCACCGACACGTACCAGCTGCTGCTCGGCGAGCGGTCCGAGCTGCCTGACCGTCTCGAGCACGTCCACATCGGCGACGGCGACGGCGTGTCGTGGTACGACGCCGCCCACGACTCCGAGGTGACGCACCGGCTCCTCGAGCTCATCGCGGGCAACGCCGACGTGGGCCCGGTCCGGTTCCGGTCCGTCCCCGGCGCGCCGCCACTCGACGTCACCCTGCACAGCCTCGCCATCCCCCACGAGCAGACCAACACCTCCCTGGTGTTCGGCGAGGAGTCGATCCTCAAGACGTTCCGCAGGCTCGTCATCGGCACCAACCCCGACCTCGAGGTGACCCTGGCGCTCGCCCACGCCGGCTCGCAGCACATCGCCGAGCCGCTGGGCTGGGCCGAGACCGACGTCGACGACACGACCACGACGCTCGCGATGCTGCAGCGGTACCTCCGCTCCGGCACCGACGGCTGGCTGCTCGCGACCGGCAGCGTGCGCGACCTCTACGCCGAGGGAGACCTGCACCCCGACGAGGTCGGCGGCGACTTCGCCGGCGAGTCCGAACGGCTCGGCGCGGCCACCGCCGCGGTGCACCGTGACCTCGCCACGACGCTCGGCGTGGTCCCGGCGGGACCCGCCGAGGTCGAGGCACTCGCGGCGGGCATGCGGCGGCACCTCGTCGAGGCCCAGGGCGAGGTGCCGAGCCTCGCCGAACAGGTGCCGGCGATCGACGCGGTCTTCGCGGCCCTGCCGCGAGAGGTCGACTCCTTCACCGCACAACGCGTGCACGGCGACTACCACCTCGGCCAGGTGATGCGCACCACCGACGGCTGGGCGCTGCTCGACTTCGAGGGCGAGCCGGAGCATCCGCTCGAGGCGCGCCAGGCGATGACGTCGACGCTCAAGGACGTCGCCGGCATGCTGCGGTCGTACGACTACGCCGCGCGGCACCTGCTCGTCGAGCACTACGACGACGCGCAGCGCGAGACCCGCGCGCAGGAGTGGATCGACCACAACCGTGCCGCGTTCTGCGCGGGCTACGCGGCCGAGACCGGCACCGATCCCCGGTCGTCGGCAGCGCTCCTGCACGCGTTCGAGCTCGACAAGGCCGTCTACGAGGTCGTGTACGAGGCGCGGCACCGGCCGAGCTGGATGAAGATCCCGCTGGGCTATCTGGACCGGATTGCCGAGCGGGCGTGATGAACGCGCAGTCGAAGGACACGTACGCGAGCGAGCTGCAACGGCTCGCCGACGGCACGCACCACGACCCGCACAGCCTGCTCGGCGCGCATCCGGGCGACGACGGCGTGACCGTCCGCACGCTGCGCCCGTCCGCCACCGCCGTGACCGCAGTGCTCGGCGACGGGCGGCGGGTGCCGCTCACCCACGAGCACCACGGCGTGTTCGCCGGCGTGCTGCCGACGTCAGGGATCGTGGACTACCGCCTCGAGGTGACGTACGACGACGTCACTGTCGTCACCGACGACCCGTACCGCTTCCTTCCCACCCTCGGCGAGTTCGACCTGCACCTGATCGGCGAGGGTCGGCACGAGGAGCTCTGGCAGGCGCTCGGCGCGCACCCGCGCACGTACGCGACCGCGTCCGGCGAGGTGTCGGGCACGTCGTTCGCGGTATGGGCACCGAACGCCCGCGGCGTCCGCGTGGTCGGCGACTTCAACCGGTGGGACGGCTACGCACACCCGATGCGGATGATGGGCAGCAGCGGCGTGTGGGAGCTGTTCGTGCCCGGCGTCGGCACGGGCGCGAAGTACAAGTTCGCCGTGCTCGGCGCCGACTGGGTCTGGCGGCAGAAGGCCGACCCGATGGCGTTCGCCACCGAGCATCCGCCCGCGACCGCATCCGTGGTGTTCGAGTCCGCGTACGAGTGGAACGACGCCGCCTGGCTCGAGCGCCGCGCCACGACCGACGCCGCCAGGTCGCCGATGGCGGTGTACGAGGTGCACCTCGGCTCCTGGCGCTCCGGTCTCGGCTACCGCGAGCTGGCCGACCAGCTCGTCGAGTACGTCCGCGACATGGGCTTCACCCACGTCGAGTTCCTGCCGGTGGCGGAGCACCCGTACGGCGGCTCGTGGGGCTACCAGGTCACGTCGTACTACGCGCCGACGTCGCGGTTCGGCAGCCCCGACGACTTCCGTCATCTCGTCGACCGCATGCACCAGGCGGGCATCGGGGTGCTCGTCGACTGGGTGCCCGCACACTTTCCGCGCGACGCGTGGGCGCTCGCGCGCTTCGACGGCACCGCCCTGTACGAGCACGCCGACCCGCGCCTCGGCGAGCACCCGGACTGGGGCACGCTCATCTTCGACCTCGGGCGCCACGAGGTGCGCAACTTCCTGGTGGCGAACGCGCTGTACTGGCTCGAGGAGTTCCACGTCGACGGCCTGCGCGTCGACGCCGTCGCGTCGATGCTCTACCTCGACTACTCGCGCAAGGAGGGCGAGTGGCTGCCCAACGAGCACGGCGGCCGGGAGAACCTCGACGCGATCGCGTTCCTGCAGGAGACCAACGCCACGATCGACAAGCGCGTGCCCGGCGTGAGCACGCTGGCCGAGGAGTCGACGTCGTGGCCCGGCGTCTCGCGGCCCACCTATCTCGGCGGCCTCGGGTTCGGCTTCAAGTGGAACATGGGCTGGATGCACGACACGCTCGGCTACCTCGCCCGCGACCCCATCCACCGGCAGTACCACCACCACGAGCTCACGTTCTCGATGATGTACGCGTACACCGAGAACTTCGTGCTGCCGCTCTCCCACGACGAGGTGGTGCACGGCAAGGGCTCGCTCTACCGGAAGATGCCTGGCGACCACTGGCGCAAGCTCGCCGGCCTGCGCACGCTGTACGCGTACATGTGGGCCCACCCGGGCAAGCAGCTGCTGTTCATGGGCGGCGAGTTCGCGCAGGACACCGAGTGGTCCGAGCAGGACGGCCTGTCCTGGCACCACCTCGACGAGCCCGACCGCCGCGGCATGCACGCACTGGTCCGCGATCTCAATGGCCTCTACGCGTCACTGCCCGCGCTGTGGCAGCGCGACCACGACCCGGAGGGCTTCGCCTGGATCGACGCCGACGACTCGACCGGCAACGTGCTGTCGTTCCTGCGCTGGGCGCACGACGGCTCGGTCGTGGCGTGCGTCGTGAACTTCTCGGCGACACCCCACCTCGGCTACCGGCTCGGCCTGCCCTCCGCCGGCCGCTGGGTCGAGCGCCTCAACACCGACGCCGCGACGTACGGCGGCAGCGGCGTCGGCAACCTCGGCGCCGTCGAGGCGGTCGCGAAGTCCTGGCACGGCCAGCCCGCGTCGACGACGTTGTCCGTCCCACCGCTGGGCGCCCTCTGGCTGGTCCCGGAGACCGCGGCGGAAGAGAGCTAGGGCGCGTCTCCAAACGGCGTTCGAGGCGAGCGGCGTCCAGGGTGGTCAATGGCGGTGGCGGAGGACGAGCTCGTACTTGGGCGTACTTGCGAGCTCCGACAACGCCGCCAGTGGCCGTCCTGGGCGTCGCGTAGCCCGGACAGTCATAAGGAGACACGCCCTAAACTTGTAATTAGACCTTTCGCCTGGGTTTGGTGCCTTTGTGGTGGGCGGGTCGGGTGTATGGCTCGCCTGTGGCGAGGACTCGCCCGACGTCGTGGCGGGTGGCGGGGTGCCGGTTCTTGGAGCCGGTGGGTCGTCCGGGGCCTGTGCGCGAGCTGGTGATGGGGTTGTGGCGCGGATGTTCCGGAACCCGCGGCGGACCCTTGCGGGGGTGAGTTTATTGGCTGGCAAGGGTTTCTCCCACGGGCGGCGCAGGTCGGCGGCCAAGGGCCGGGCCAGGTATGACAGAACGAGCGATCCGGGCAGGTAGCACCGTCTGGCCGCAGCCACGCTGACACATCGACAGCGAGGACCAACCGGCCATCAGCGGCGCGGGGCAGCGACAAACCCGCGAGCGCAGTCCGCAGCCGGGCGAAATCGATCCGGCCGCAGTTCACCGCGTCGTAGAGAGCGCCATGTCCGCGCCGGTGCTCGGGCGCCAGCGACAACCCGACCAGTGACCAGACCGGCCGTCGGTGCACAGCACCGCGTCGGCCAGCTCGAACAACGCATCCGCCCGCGCGGTGAGGCAGTGATACAACTCCTGACGAAACGCCGCCAGCTCTCCGAGCGCGCCTTCGCGCCCGCCATCATGCACACTAACCCCCGCAGCCCTTGGGTCGAACTTCCTTCTGTCGCAAGAGGAAGCATCGACCAAGGGCTGCGCTCATGATCAACTGGGGTCAGCCTTCGCTAGCGACCATTCCCTCCGCGTGGAGCAGGAATCCCGTTATGCGGTTGATCGCCAATTGACCGGGCGTTCTGTGGCGGCGAGAAGACCAGCGAGCACGGACCGAGCTTTCTGGAGTGTGGAGATCTTGTTGTCGACGCCACGAAGCTGTTCACGCGGTGTCGGCGCCGCATCCCCGCGCGCGATGCCGGCGGGGCGTCGGCGATGCTGTGCGCGTGGAGTACGTGTCCAGAGTGCCGCGACCGCCGCTGGACGGGCTGATCGACGACCTTTACTACCTGGAGGGTGCGCCGCCGTACGCCCGGCTGACGCTGCCGCCGGCGCCGTCGGCGTTGCTCATCGTCAACCTCGGGGCGCCGTTCCGCATCCGCGCCGGCACCGACATCGAGACGGCCGAGTACGCCGACGGCTGCGTGGTCACCATGCCCACCCGCGCGTGGGAGTTCGGCTACCCACTCCGGACCCGGTCCGTCGGCGTGCACTTCAAGCCGTGGGGGCCGGCGCCGTTCCTGCCGATGCCCGCGGCCGAGCTGTGTGACCGGCCGGTGACGGTAGAGCAGGTTTGGGGCCGGCCCGCCGTTGCTGAGCTGCGAGACCGGCTGGCCACGGCGCCCGGACCGCACGAGATGCTGACGCTGCTCGAGGAGGAGCTGACGCGACGGCTGTGCGAGACCGCCGGCCTGGGGCTGGTCCGCCATATGAGCAGCGTCATCGCGGCGGCCAGCGGGGCGGTGGCGATCGGCGACCTGAGCGTGGCAGCCGGTGTCAGCAGCACTCATCTGGCACAGCGGTTCAAGGAGCTCATCGGCGTCACGCCGAAGCGGCTGGCCCGCACCTACCGCTTCGCCGCCACCGTGTTCGCGATCAACCCCGCCGGACCGATCGACTGGGGCGACCTCGCCGGTGGCGCAGGCTACTTCGACCAGGCCCACTTCGGCCACGAGTTCCGGGCGTTCACCGGGCTCACGCCGACCCGGTACGTCGAAGTCCGGCGGCGGTTCCTGCGCGAACATCCCGGCCACGCGCTGGACGTCGGGCCGCTGCCGGCCGATTGATTTCTTACAAGAGCGACAGCTCACGACACGCTAATTTGGGGGCACCCCAAAGCAGAGGAGAGCCCCGTGGGCAAGGTGGTCATGTACAGCTCGGTGTCGGTGGACGGCTTCGTCGCGGACGAGAATGACCAGCCCGGACCGCTGTTCGACTGGTTGTCCAACGGTGACGTCCCGTTGGACGAGAGCGGCGAGGTGAAGGTGTCGCAGACGTCCTACGACTACACCCGGCCGTACTGGGACCAGATCGGGGCGACACTCGTCGGCCGCCACGTCTTCGACATGACGGACGGCTGGGACGGGAAGCCTCCGGGCGGGATCGACCACGTGGTCGTCGTGACGCACCGGCCGGAGCCCGAGGGCTGGGACCCCGAGGCGCCGTTTCACTTCGTCGACGGCGTCGAGGCAGCCGTGGCCAAGGCGCAGGAGCTTGCGGGTGACCGCATGGTCGAGGTCGCCGCTGGCGACGTCGGTGGCCAGGTGCTTGCCGCGGGCCTGATCGACGAGGTGCGCATGGACGTCGTACCCGTCGTGTTCGGGTCCGGCAAGCGCTACTTCGGGTCGGTCCACGCACAGCACCTGTTGGAGGATCCTGACGTGGTGATTCAGGGCAACCGGGTGCTTCACCTGCGCTATCGGGTGCGCCGTTGACCGATCTGAGCGGGTACGCGAAGAAGTCTACTGCGGACAGTGACACCAGATCGGACCTCCGGCTGCGTTTGCGCAGGCCGGAGGCCGTTTCTCGGTCGGTGTGAAGTCGTGGCCAGACGGGGGCTCGAAACGAGGTTAAACGCCAAGCTAAAACACCTCGTCGGGAAGCTGATGGAAGCCGAGGCGGCGCAGCTCGGCCTCCGTGACCGGGGCGTCGGGAGTGACGCCACCGGTCTCGAGGAACGCGTACACCTGGCGCAGATGCTGCCCGGCATGGAGCCGGGTCCGTTCGAGGACCTGACCGAGCGTGCGCGGTCCGACGTCCGCGTCGATGGTTCGCTCGAACGCGTCGGTGTCGACCACCGCGTACCAGGTCTCGAACCTGAGCCGGACCGCCTCGCCGTAGCGGACGAGCCGGGATCCGCCGGCCATATGCGGTATGTCGCGCTGATGCAGCCACTTCCTCGCGGGAAACTCGCCCAGCACGTCGGCGTCCACGCTCACGTCGACCACGTGGAAGAGGTGACGCACCAGCTCGCGCAACGGACGGTTGCGCCGTGGGTGAGTCATCTCCCAGAGATCATCCGGCACCTGCCGTGCCGCTCGGATCGCGGCGTCGAGCACGAGCCGAACGGTCCTGACCAGCTCGTCCGGTGGGACGGGCGGCTCCTCGTGCCTGATCCCGACCAGCTCGGCAAGCCTGGTGGGATTCCAGCCGCTGACGAACTCGTCGCCGACGATGACGGCGGGGACAGTCATGATCCCGCGCGTACGGAGCTCTTCCATGGCCGACGGATCGGCCTCCACGTTGAAGTCGTCGAACTCGACGCCGCGACGCGAAAGCATTGCCTTCGTCATCGCACAGCTGCTTCAACCAGGCTTGGTGTAGACACGGATACGTGCCGGGTCCATCACACCCACTCCCTTCACTGAGGAACGACGCCGCACGCCTCGGCGATCGCGGCCCCCATCTGGCGGGTTGACGCGTCACCGCCGAGGTCCCTGGTCACTCGCGTGCGCTGTGCGATGACGCTCTCGACCGCGGCCTGGACTCGTCGTGCCGCGGAGGCCAACCGGTCGTCGCCGTGTCGTGCACCGAGCCAGTCGAGCAGCATCGTGCCCGACATGATCATCGCATAAGGGTTGGCCAGGCCCTTCCCGCTGATGTCCGGGGCCGAGCCGTGGGTCGCCTGTGCCATCGCCTGGTCGTCACCCGCGTTGAGTCCCGGTGCCATCCCCAGTCCGCCGACGAGTCCTGCCGTGAGGTCGGAGAGGATGTCGCCGAACATGTTCGAGCAGAGCACGACGTCGAAACGCTGCGGACGCATCACCAGGTGCAGGGCGGCGGAGTCGACCTGGTAGTCGTCGAGCGCAACATCGGGGTAGTCCTTCGCGACCTCCTGCACCGTGTCCATGAACAACCCGTCGGTCAGCTTGAACACGGTGCGCTTGTGGATCGCCGTCACGCGTCGCATGCCGTCGCGTCGCCGCGCGGCCTCGAACGCCTCCCGTGCGATTCGCCGCGACTGCTGCCGGGAGATCACCCGGATGCTGAACGCGTTGTGCTCGTTCGGCTGGAACTCACCGCAGCCCGCCAGCATGTTCCGGTCGGGCTGGAAGCCCTCGTTGTTCTCGCGCACGACGAGCAGGTCGACGTCGCGATGAAGTGCTTCCACGGCGGGATAGGACCTCGCCGGGCGCAGGTTGGCGAACAGGTCGAAGTGCCGGCGGATGATCGGATGCGGGTTCACGCACTCGGCGCGGTCCTTCGGGTAGGCCGCGTGCCCGATCGGACCGAGGATGAGGCCGTGCATCCGCTCGAGCCCGTCGAGCGTCTGCCGCGGCAGGGTGTGCCCATGCTCCAGATAGCTCGACCAGCCGACCGGGAACGGGCGGAAGGCCACCTCGAGCCCGGCCTCGCGTGCGATCGCGGCCTGCAGGACCCGGACGGCCTCCGGCACGATCTCGAGGCCGATGTCGTCGCCGTCCATCACGCCGATCTCGTATCCCACCGGCGAAACCCTCCGTACTTTCCGTATCGCAGAACGACTTCTTGCGATACGGACACGTTAAGGAGTGCGCCTTCCCTCTGTCAACGGCGTCAGTCGCCGAGGTAGCTCATCACGTGCTTGACCCTGGTGTACTCCTCGAAGGAGTACATCGAGAGGTCCTTGCCGTAGCCGGAGTGCTTGAAGCCGCCGTGCGGCATCTCGCCGACGATCGGGATGTGTGTGTTGATCCAGACGCAGCCGAAGTCGAGCCGCTTCGCCGCGCGCAGAGCGCGCTTGTGGTCCCTCGTCCAGACGCTCGACGCAAGGCCGTAGCGGACGCCGTTGGCCCACGCGATCGCCTCGTCCTCGTCGCCGAAGCGCTGCACGGTGACGACGGGACCGAAGATCTCGTCCTGCACCATCTCGTCGTCCTGCCGCAGGTCGGCGACCACGGTGGGCGCGAAGAGGTAGCCGCGCTCCCCCACCTGCGTGCCACCGGTCGTGACCTCGGCGTGGCCGGGGACGCGGTCGAGGAAGCCCTTGACCCGCGCGAGCTGGTCGGGGTTGTTGAGCGGACCGAAGTCGGCGTCGGCGACGTCGATGCCGCCGACGGTGGTGCCGCGCGCGGCGTCGGTGATCGCGGCGACGAAGTCGTCGTGGACCGCCGGGGCGACCAGGACCCGGGTCGCCGCGGTGCAGTCCTGGCCGGCATTGAAGTACGCGGCCTCGGCGATGCCCTTCGCGGTCTTCTCGATGTCGGCGTCGTCGTACACGATCACCGGCGCCTTGCCGCCGAGCTCGAGGTGCAGGCGCTTGAGGTCGCCGGACGCGGCCCTGGCGACCTCCATGCCGGCGCGGACGCTGCCGGTGACGGAGATGAGCTGCGGGATCGGGTGGTCGACGAGGGCGCGACCGGTGTCGCGGTCGCCGGTGACGACGTTGAGCACGCCGGGCGGCAGGAACTCCGCCGCGATCTCGGCGAGCAGCAGCGTGGTCACCGGCGTCGTATCAGACGGTTTGAGCACCGTCGTGTTGCCCGCCGCGATCCCCGGCGCGAACTTCCACGTCGCCATCGCCATGGGGTAGTTCCACGGCGTCACCTGTCCGACGACGCCGATCGGCTCGCGCCGGATCCATGACGTGTGGTCAGCGAGGTACTCCGCGCTCGCCCTGCCCTCGAGGATCCGCGCCGCGCTCGCGAAGAAGCGCAGCGCGTCGGTCACCTGCCAGATCTCCTCGGTACGCGTCGGCGCGAGCGGCTTACCCGTGTTCTGGCTCTCGAACGCGGCGAGCTCGTCGGCCCGCGCCTCGACGGCATCGGCGATGCGGAACAGCGCGAGGCTCCGCTCGGCGGGCGTGGTGTCGCGCCAGCCCTCGAACGCGTCCGCCGCGGCGCGGAACGCCCGGTCGACATCGGCCTCGCCCGACACCTGCGCCCGCGTGAACACCTCACCGGTGCTCGGGTCGACGATGTCGGCGAGCCGACCCTCGGTCGCGTCGACGTACCGCCCGCCGACGAAGTTCTGCAACGTCCCCACTGTGCCGGCCAACCCAGACCTCCTCGATCGAATCCTCCACGCATTCAATCGCACCCCCTCCGCGGCCGTCACCTATCCGGGCATTGCACGTTAACCAGCCATACCCGGCGACCGGTCGCTTCCACGCAATCCAGACAAAGAAGGGAAACAGGTCTTCATGAGGAAGTACCTGCCCACTGTGTCCCTCGCCGTGGTGACCGCGGCCCTCGCCCTCGTCGGCTTCGCCAGCGCCGCGGCCGCCGACGACAAGCCAGCCACCCGGACATCCGCGACCGCGACGTCCACCGACCAGCCGAACAAGGCGGCAGCCGACCTCAACTGCGACGACTTCGACACCCAGGAGGAGGCGCAGGCCGTCTACAACGAGGACACCAGCGACCCGAACGACCTGGACCGGGACAACGACGGAGTCGCCTGCGAGACGCTGCCCTCCGGCGGCGATGACGATGACAACGGCGACGACGATGACGACGGAGGCGCGCCGACGCCCACGCCGGTCACCACCGCCCACCCCGTCACCGGATAGCCGGCGCGGGCCGAGTTGTCAGTCGTCCATCGCCGCTGGTGCGGCGACCCCGGGCGGGTGACAAGGGTGGACTCGGTCGTGGTGCCGGTCACCTCGCGGCCGCAACACGTGAACGGCACCCTCACCGTGCCGGGGCATGGTGAGGGTGCCGTTCACGGGTGCGCTCCGAGGGTCATCGGCGGAGCTTCACCTCACCGACATGGACTTCACCTCGTCCCGGCACGAGGTGAAGTCCACGTTGATCACGTGCACGTGATCAACCGGTGCGGGCGGCGAGCCTAATGACGATTCAGTGCCAGGCGTGGCTATAACGACGCCTGCCACTGACAACTCGCCTCAACGGTCAGCGCCCAGCGCGCGGTTCTCGTCTGTCACCCAGAGGTCGACGAGGCCGCGGAAGTGGGCGAGGAAGCGCTCGTGCTCGTGCGCGGGATACGTGGCGCGCACGGTGTCGACCAGCAGCCGGTCGAAGTCGGCACCGGTGACCCACTCCAGCACCAGCTCGTCGACGTGAGCGAGTGCGGACGCGCAGAACTCCGTATAGCGCTCGGTGTCGAAGTACGCGTCGGCGAGCCTGCGGTACGCCCGCAGCTTCTCCTCGTACGAGAGGTCGGGGTCGTCGCCGACGGCGACGTACGACGCCATGTCCATGCTCACCGACCGGCACTCGCGTCCGGTGGCGAGGCAGAAGACCGACCAGCGCAGCAACGCCTTCATCGCCCACGGGAAGTAGTAGTGCAGGCTCGTGACCGCGACGTCTGGGCACGCGTTGGCGTAGTCGATCGGGTAGACCTCGGAGCCCTTGACGAGCATCTCCGCGGAGTTGAACTCCCAGCGGAACAACGAGTTGACGAGCCGGCTCACGGTCACGGCCTCGAAGCCGAGGTCCTCGTCGAGGAAGTCGTGTTCGACCGCGTAGCGCTCGTGCATCGGCAGCTCGGGACGGAACTTCATCACCATCGTCTCGGCGCCGATCGACAGTGCGCGGCAGAACACGTCGTACCCCTCGACCGACTCCTGCAGGTGCATCAGCATCTGGCCGGAGTCGTCGTACGCGGCGTGCAGCTCGCGCTCGTCGCGGATGCGCGACACACCACGCCAGCCGCCGCCGTCGAACGGCTTCATGAAGAGCGGGTAGCCGACGTCGCCCGCGATCTCGGCGAGGTCGAACGACTGGTTGTACTTCGCGGCGGTGTACGCCCAGCGGACGTTGTCGACGGGGTTCTTGTACGGCACGAGCACCGTCTTCGGGACCTTGAACCCGAGCCGGATCAGCGCACAGTACGCCGAGTGCTTCTCCATCGACTGGAACGTGAACGGGCTGTTGAGCAGGTACACGTCGTCCATCAGCGCGACCTTCTTCAGCCACTCGCGGGGGACGTAGTACCAGTAGGCGAGCCGGTCGATGACGAGGTCGTAGCGCGGCTTCGACCGCAGGTCGAACGGCTCGATCGTGATGCGTTCTGTGCGTACGTCGTGCCGGCTGCCGTCCGGCGCGGTGACGGTGCCGAGTCGCGCGGTCAGGGCCTCCAGCGCCCGCGGCCAGTCCTCCTCGGTGCCGAGCAGCATCCCGAGCAGATGCGATGTCGCCGCTGTCGCCATGTGACCCTCCTCAGCAGAACCTCGGCAGATGCGCGGCGAGCTGGGCCCGCCACGACGGCCAGTCGTGCGGCCACTCCTCGCCCCAGAGGTCGAGCTCGCAGCGGAGCCCCTGCTCCCGCAGCGCCGCGGCCATGGTCAGCGTGCCCGGCAGCGACCCGGTCGTGTCCTCCCACCGGCCGCGACCGCAGACGAGGAGGACGGAGACGTGCGAGCGCAGCCAGTCGAGGTGGTCACCGCCGAGGTGCGGCACGTAGTCGACCGGGTTGTGGAAGTACGCCTGGTCGCCGCGCTGGCCCCATCCGTGCCAGGCCGCCGGATCGTAGCTGCCGGAGAGACACAGCGCGAGCGGGAAGACGTCGGCACGCCTGAGAGCGAAGTTCAGGGCGTGGTACGCCCCGAGGCTGCAGCCGAGGGTCGCGATCTCCCGCGGTCCGCCGCAGTCGTCGTGGACGAACGGCACCACCTGGTCGAGGATCCAGGACTCGTACGCCGCGTGCCGGCGCGCGCGTTCCTCCAGCGGCTGGGAGCGGTCGGACCAGGTCGCGGCGTCGTGGCTGTCGACGCAGTAGAGCTTCACCTTGCCGCCGTCGACGAGGTCGGCGACGGCGGCGACCATGCCGTTGTCCTCGAAGTCGGACGCGCTGCCCTGCTCGGAGGGGAACACGAGGACCGGACGCCCCCAGTGCCCGTGGACCACGACCGTGCCCGAGCCGCCGACCGCGGGCGCCGGCAGCACGACCTGGTCACGCCGCACGCCAGGCCTCGGCGAGCAGGTCGGTGAGGTACGGGTCGAAGCAGCTCCGCCAGGAGCTCCAATCGTGGACGCCCGCCGCCTCGACGAGCCGGACGGGATACCGCTGGCGGGTGAGCGCCCTGCCCATCAGCCGGTTGTTGCGCAGGTTCTCCTCGAACGTGCCGCAGGTCAGTACGACGGGCACCGTCTCCGCCGCGTGCGTCGCCCGCCGGGTCGCGGACACCCACCGCACGATGCGCCCGAACCGGTCGAAGCCCGCCTCCATGTGGTCGTAGACGGGCACGAAGTAGCTGCCCGACTGCAGGAACAGGCCGCCGAACGTCCCGGGGTAACGACGCTGCGCGTGCAGCATCGCGAGCGCGCCGAGGCTCGCGCCCATGCCCGCGGGCCGGCCGCGCACCGCGAACTCGGCCGACAGGGCGGGGACCACGGCGAGGCATAGGCCGGCGGCATACGCCGTGTTCGCCGAGTACCACGCGTTGCGGTCACCGGGGGCGAGGAGCGCGATCCGGTGTCGCGGGAGCCGGCCCGCCGCGACCATCGCAGCCGCGTACGCGGTGAGATCGGCCCGCTCGTCGTACTCGGGTCCGTCGTGGGCGAGCAGGAGCGGTAGCGGTTCGTCGTCGGACGCGTCGGCCGGCGACCAGACGCGCGCGGACACGGCCGACCCGAGCCCGCGGACGGGCACGCGCACCTCGCGGACACTGCCGTCGATCCACGGCGCGTCCGCCCACGGTGGCGAGCGATGCTGGGGGAAGCCCACGCGCGCAACCTACCGCCACGCAAGGTCTCGCGTCGCCGCGCGCGACGGAGCGCGATCAGAACAACGCGTTGGCCAGGGCGCGCCTGGCGTTGGCCACCCGCGGGTCCTTCGGGCCGACCGCCGCGAAGAGGTCGAGCAGGTGCTGGCGCACGGTGTCGCGCTCGTCGCCGGAGACCTTCTTCACGGTCGCCACGAGCCGGTTGAACGCGTCGTCGACGTTGCCCGCGTACACGTCGACGTCGGCGGCGCGGAGCTGGGCCGAGACGTCGGTCGGGTCGGCCGCCGCGGCGGCGCGCACCTGCGCGACGTCGAGGTCTTTGGTGCGGCCGAGCAGCTTCGCCCTGGCCAGGCCGATCGTGGCGGTCTCGTCGGCTGGCTCGGTGGCGAGCACCTTCTCGTACGCGGCCACCGCGGCGTCGACGTCGCCGCGCCCCAGCGCCTCGTCGGCCGCCGCGAAGCGCGGGTCGACGGCGGGCTCGGGGGCCACCTCCTCCTCGGCAGGCCCGTCGTCGGGCGTGACCGTGCCGGTCACGCCGTTGGCGGCGGCTACCTTGAGCAGCTCGTCGAGGTAACGCCGCACCTCGTCCTCGGGCAGCCCACCCATGAACAGCGGCACGACCTGGCCCTTCAGCACGCCCACGACCATCGGGATGCTCTGCACCTGGGCGGCCTGGGCGAGCTGCTGGTTGGCCTCGATGTCGACCTTGGCCAGCACGAAGCGTCCCGCGTACTCCGCGGTGAGCTGCTCCAGGATGGGGCTGAGTGACTTGCACGGCTGGCACCACTCGGCCCAGAAGTCGATGACGACCGGCACGGACATGGAGCGCTGCAGCACGTCGGTCTCGAACGCCTCCTCGGAGACGTCGATCACGAGCGCCGAGGTGGGCGCCCCGCCGGCCGGCGGGGCGGGCGCCTGGGAACGGTTGGCCAGCGCGGACAGGTCGACGGCGCCGGCGGTCGAGAAGTTCTGCGAGCTCATACCCCTATCCTGCCGCGTGGACGTCCGAGCGGCCAACGGACCACCCGTCGGACGCCCAAGTGCCCTAGAACCTGGCCTGCTCACGGTACTCGCCCCACTCGATCTTGAGCGCGCCGCAGATCTCACCGAGGGTGGCCTCGGCGCGGGCGGCCTCGAGCATCGCCGGGATCACGTTCCCGTCGCCGCGCGCGACCTCGACCATGCGTGCGACCGCCGCGCGGGCCGCGTCGTCGTCGCGCTCGGCGCGCCGCTTCGCCAGGGCGCGGTTCTGGTCGACCTCGACCTCGTGGCTGATCCTGAGGACCTCCAGCGGCGGCGTGATCGAGTCGGGGTGGCAGTTGACCCCGACGATCCGCTTGTCGCCCTTCTCGAGCTTCTGCTGGTACTCGAACGCCGAGTCGGCGATCTCGCTCATGAACCAGCCGTCCTCGATGCCGCGCAGGATGCCGGCCGTCATCTCCCCCACGTTCGCCGCGACCTCGCGGTTGGACGCGCCCATCTCCTTGATCCTGGTGAAGATCGCCTCGGCCTGCCGCTCCATCTCGTCGGTGAGCGCCTCGACGTACCAGGAGCCGCCGAGCGGGTCGACGACGTTGGTGACCTCGGTCTCCTCCTGGATGACCTGCTGGGTGCGCAGCGCGATCTCGGCGGCCTGTTCGGTGGGCAGCGCGAGTGTCTCGTCGAGGGCGTTGGTGTGCAGCGAGTTGGTGCCGCCGAGCACCGCGGCCAGCGCCTCGACGGCGGTCCTGACCACGTTGTTGTACGGCTGCTGCGCCGTGAGCGACACCCCCGCGGTCTGGGTGTGGAACCGCAGCCACTGCGCGCGCTCGGTGGTGGCGCCGTAGACGTCGCGCATCCAGCGCGCCCAGATCCTGCGGGCGGCGCGGAACTTCGCGATCTCCTCGAAGAAGTCGAGGTGGCTGTCGAAGAAGAACGACAGGCCGGGGGCGAACCGCTCGATGTCGAGCCCGCGCGACAGGCCGAGCTCGACGTAGCCGAAGCCGTCGGCCAGGGTGAACGCGAGCTCCTGCGCGGCGGTCGAGCCGGCCTCGCGGATGTGGTAGCCCGACACCGAGAGCGGCTTGTAGCGCGGGATCTCGGTGCCGCAGTACTCCATCAGGTCGCCGATGAGGCGCAGGTGCGGCTCGGGCGGGAAGAGCCACTCCTTCTGCGCGATGTACTCCTTGAAGATGTCGGTCTGCAGCGTGCCGTCGAGCGCGTGGACGTCGGCCCCCTGCCGCTCGGCCGCGACGACGTACATGCAGAAGATCGGCACGGCAGGGCCACTGATGGTCATCGACGTCGTGACGTCGCCGAGCGGGATGCCGTCGAAAAGGATGTCCATGTCGGCCGCGGAGTCGATCGCCACACCGCAGTGGCCGACCTCGCCGAGCGAGCGCGGGTCGTCGGAGTCGCGGCCCATCAGGGTGGGCATGTCGAACGCGACGGACAGCCCGCCGCCGCCCGAGCGCAGGATCATCTTGTAGCGCTCGTTGGTCTGGTGCGCGTTGCCGAAGCCGGCGAACTGCCTGATCGTCCACGGCCTGCCCCGGTAGCCGGACGCGTAGAGGCCGCGGGTGAACGGGAACTCCCCCGGCCAGCCGACCCGCTCGAAGCCGGGGGCGTCGGCGCCCTCCGGCGGCCCGTAGACGGGGTCGACCTCGACGCCGGACAGGGTGCCGAAGTCCTGGTCACGAGGGGGTCGAGCGGCATACCGCTTGCGCCAGCGCTCGCGCCCCGCCTCGATCTCGTGTGCGTCCATACCCCGATTGTAGGACGTCCAACTAAATTCTGGCGACCCCTCCGCTCAGACGAAGTCGTCGTCGTTGTCGAGGTTCTCCGGGTTGAACCGCGCCTCGGTGTGGAAGACGAACTTGTTCAGCAGGAACGTGATCAGCCACAGGACCAGGCCCACGACCATGAGGATGCCCGCGATCGCGTAGTCGGCCGTGGCGCGGCCGGACAGCGGGCTCACCAGGTAGGCGCAGAGCACGGCACCGATGATCGGGATGGCGGTCGGCGCCTTGAAGTGCTTGTGCTCGACCGGGCTCCTGCGCAGCACGAGCACCGCGATGTTGACCACGGTGAAGACGCAGAGCAGCAGCAGCGACGTCGTGCCGCCCAGGGCGGTGAGGTCGGCGAAGCTGATCAGGATGACGGCCAGCAGCGTCGTGAACACGATCGCGACCCACGGGGTGCGGCGAGACGGCAGCACCCGGCCGAGCGGCTGCGGCAGGACGCGTTCGCGCGACATGCCGTAGACGAGCCTGCTCGCCATCAGCATGTTGATCAACGCCGAGTTGGCGACGGCGAACATCGTCACCCACGCGAAGAGCCCCAGCGGGAAGCCGGGCGCGCCCGCCTCGACCACCTTCAGCAACGGGGTGTCGCCCTCGCTGAGGTCTGCCACGGACACCAGGGAGATCGCCGAGATCGACACCAGCACGTAGATCAGGCCGGTGACGCACAGTCCGATGAACATGATCTTCGGGAAGATCTTGACCGGGTCCTTCGTCTCCTCGGCCATGTTGACGGAGTCCTCGAACCCGACCATCGCGAAGAACGCGAGCGCGGTCGCCGATGTCACCGCGAAGAACGGCGACTCCCCCTCGGGGACGTTGAACTCGGTGAGCCGTGAGGTGTCGCCGTCGCCGTTGGTGATCGCCCACGCGCCGATGGCGATGATGATGAGCAGGCCGGACAGCTCGATGCAGGTCAGGACGACGTTGGCCCAGACGCTCTCGCCCACGCCACGCAGGTTGACGATCGCGATGATCGTGATGAACGCGAGCGACAGGAAGACCAGGCCCATGCCCTCCTCGACCGTCAGGCCGAGAGCGGCGGCGAAGTTGCCCGCGAACGCCTTCGACGCGCTCGACGCCGACGTCAGACCCGAGCACATGACGGCGAACGCGACCATGAACGTCACGATGTGGATACCGAACGCCTTGTGCGTGTAGAGCGCGGCGCCGGCGGCGCGTGGGTACTTCGTCACCAGCTCCAGGTAGCTGAACGCGGTGAGCAGGGCGACGACGAAGGCGAGCAGGAACGGCAGCCACACGGCGCCGCCGACCTCGGCGGCGACCTTGCCGGTCAGGGCGTACACGCCGGTGCCCAGGATGTCGCCGACCACGAACAGCAGCAGCAGTCCCGGCCCCATGACGCGCTTGAGCTCCGTACGCTCCGGAGGCGCCGTTGCCGCCGGTGGTGGTGTCGTCGTCGCCATCCCACGCTCCCCGAGATCGCAGTGATCGGTCGGGGAAACTGTGATGTACCCCGGGTGCCGAGTCAAGGACGTCGACCCCGACGCGCACGGAGTGACCGAGAAGCCTGCGCTGAAACCCGTGAACGGCACCCTCACCGTGCCCCCACACGGTGAGGGGTCAGTCGCCGGGGCCGTGCAGGCCGAAGGCGAGTGACGGGTCGCCCGGATGCCAGGTGTGGAGGAACTGGCTGCGCTCCCCCATCTCCCGCGTGCGCTCGACGAGGCGGCGGCCGAGGTCGAGCTGCGCGGGCTCCCAGCCACGCAGCGCGGACGGCACGTCGCCGGCATGCTCGCGCAGCGCGTCCGCGAGGGCCCAGGCGTCCGCGGCGGCCTTCGCCGTGCCCGCGGCGGCGTGCGGCCGCGCGCAGAATGCCGCATCGCCCACCAGACAGACCCGGCCGAACGCCATCCGCTCGACAGCCACGTCGAAGATGCCCTGGACGAACGGCTCGGCGGTCGTGCGCACCACGTCGGCGAACACGGGCGGCAGCTCGTCGGCCGCCTCGCGCAGCTCGCTCACGTACTCCTCGCGGAGCATGCCAGGCGGCACCGACAGCGGCCGGTAGGTGCCCTGCCGGTCCGTCATCAGCGCGTCGAAGTCGCCGCCCGCGGTCGCGTTGCGGTACCAGACGAAGTTCATCAGCCGCCGGCCCGGCTCGCGCTCCCCGTCGAGACCCGGGATCGGGTACGTGAGGAGGTGGCCGTCCTTCGTCACGTGGTACGTGATGGTGTCGGCGAGCTCGGCCAGCGTGTCGTCACGGAGCGCGGACTCCTCCGCCGTGCCACGCCAGCCGGTGTAGCCGGCGTACCGCGCCGCGACGGCCGGCTGCAGGTGCTCCCGTGACGCCGACGCGGCGCCGTCGGCGCACACCAGCAGGTCGACGGTGTCGGCACCGCCGTCCTCGAATGCGACCTCGACGCGGTCGGCGCGTTGCTCGAAGCCGGCGACCCCGCGTCCCAGGTGGTACCGCGTGTCGTCGAGGTGGTCGAGCATCGCCCGGTACAGCGTGTTCCACGACGTGAAGCGGTGCCGGCACGGCTCGCGGTGCACGACCTCGCCGCTCGCGTCGACGTAGCGCCACCACCGTGCGGGCACGCTGACGTCGTCGAGGTCGAGCAGGTCGTGCTCGACGAGGTACCTGACCGTCATCTCGTGCAGCACGATGCCGGCACCGCGGCTGCTCAGCTTGGCCCGCGACCGCTCGTACACGTGGACGTCGCAGCCGGCGTCGCGCAGCAGCAGCGCGACGCTCAGCCCGCCGAGCGAGCCCCCGACGACCCCTACCCGCGGGCTCAGCTCCCCTCGCCGCCGATCCCGAACAGCCGGGCCGCGTTGCCGCCGGCGACCGCCGCGTGCTCGGCCGTGGGCAGGTCGATGCCGCCGAGCTGGCTGGGCAGCGAGCCGCCCGCCATGTCGAACGGGTAGTCCGTGCCGTACGCGACGTGCCGCGCGCCGACGAGACCGACGAGGAAGTCGAGCGCGCGCGGGTCGTGCGTGACGGTGTCGAACGTGAACCTGGTGAGGTAGCTGGACGGCTCCTTCGCGCAGCCCTTCGACTCCGGCCGCACCCGGTAGCCGTGGTCGAGCCGGCCGATCTGGTACGGCAGGAACCCGCCGCCGTGCATGAGCACGAGGTCGAGCCCGTCCAGCCGGTCGAGCACGCCGCTGAAGATCAGCCTGGCCGCGGACACGCACGTGTCGAGCGGGTTGCCGATGAGGTTCGTCAGGTAGAAGTCCTCGAGGCCGGGCTTCGCCCCGACGTACGTCGGATGCAGGATGAGCGGCACGCCGAGCCGCTGCGCCGTCTCGAGCACCGGCACGACCGCGGCGTCGTCGAGAGGCGTGCGCTCGATGACCGGGGCGATCTGGGCTCCGCGCATGCCGAGCGTCTCGACCGCCCTGACCAGCTCGGTCACCGCCGCGTCCGGGTCCTGCATCGGCAGCGTCGCGACCGGCACGATGCGCCCGTCCGACTCGCGGGCGAGCCGTGCCAGGGAGTCGTTCGCCATCCGCGCGAAGTCGACCGCGATCGACGCGTCGGCCCAGTAGACGAACATCGGCGGCGCGATGGAGACCACCTGGATGTCGGTGCCGAGCGCGTCCATCTCGTCCAGCCGCGACTCGAGGTCGTAGAAGCCGGGCGTCAGCGGGTAGCGGAAGCCCTGCGGGTGGACCACCCACTCCATGCCGTCCGCGAGGTCGACCGTGATGCCGTCGAGCACGGGACCCTTGCGTGCGTCGGCGACGAGCTCCGGCGGGATGAAGTGGTTGTGGACGTCGACGACCTGCGCGTTCATGAAACCCTCCGGAGTCCTGTGGCGGTGTTCTCGTCCCTCGCCGTCATGCGGCTCCCCGCCGTCACTCGGCGGGCGCCGCGCCGGTGACCGGCTGCTCGGCGAGGTGGTCGAGCTCGGGCAGGTTGACGACGATCGGGTTCGGGTCGGACCTGACGACGACCCAGACCGTCGCCTCCTCGGTCGACGCGTTGATCTCCTGGTGGACGATCTCCGCGGGGATGAGGACGAAGTCCCCCGGTCCGGCCTCGACGACGTGCTCGAGCCGGGGACCCCAGCGGTACCGTGCGGTGCCGGAGAGCACGTACAGGATCGTCTCCTGGTCGCCGTGGTGGTGCGCGCCCGTCGCGGCACCGGGGTCGACCGTGCTGAGGAAGCCGCTCAGTTTGCGCGCGTCGGGGTTGCGTCCGTCGAACGCGACCTCGCGCAGCAGCCCTGGGGTCTGCGGGGTGTCCGTCGAACGCTCCCCCGCGGACACGATCCTGACCCGGGGTTCCGCCATGGTTCGGTTTCCCTTCCTTCGAGTGCGGGTGACATCCGTCAGCCCAGGTCCCACGGCATGGCGCCGGAGAGGCTGGTGAGCTGCAGTGCGAGGTACGCGAGCGAGATCGCGAAGAACGTCCAGGCGAAGATCCTGCCGCCGGTGCTCGACGGCATGGGCCGCATGTACGTGCGCGTCTTGTGGGCGCCGTAGCCGCGGATGTCGAGCGCCATCGCCTGGGTCTGGCCGTTGCGCAGGCCGAGCACGATCATGGCGAACGCCAGGTGCTTCATCCGTCGATAACGGCGCACCACGAAGTTGACGTCGTGCCCGAGGTCGCGAATGCGTTGGGTCGTGGAGATGTCCTTGCCCAGCTGGAGGAACGCGGGGAAGAGCACGAGCCCGAGCACCGGTGCGTGCACGAACCGGTAGTTGAGCCCGCGCCTGGAGAAGCTCTGCACGAGGTCGGTGGGGTGCGTGGTGAACGCGAAGATCAGCCCGGACAGCCCGATGGCGACGAACCGCAGCGCGAGCAGCGCCCCGAACCCGAGCGCTCCCCACGTCAGGTCCTTGATCGGCGTGTGGATCGCGATCTCGGCCGATCCGGCGCTCACCTGACCCGCATGGAAGAACGGGAAGACGAGCGTCAGGATCAGGATGAACGGCAGCAGTACACGGCCGAAGATCCAGTACGTGCGCAGCGAGACTCCGGTGAGGAACGCCGCGCAGAACAGGCTGAACAGTGCCAGCGTGAGGCCGACGTAGAGGCTCGAGTTGAAGATGGCCACGAACGACACCCCGAGGACGAACAGGGTCTTCGACACCGGGTCCATCCGGTGGAACACCGAGTCGGCGTGCCTATAGGACAGTTCGAGATCGGTCACCGACAGCCTCCTTCACCGTTGCCAGCAGCGGCGCGACGTCGAGCAACGGCGTGCCGAGTAGTTGCTGCGAGATGTCGTAGACCGCGGGCCGCTTGAGCCGCGCCCGGTCGAGGACGTCCGGGCGGTCGAACAGCTCGAACGCAGTGCCCTCGAAGATCGCCTCGCCCTCGCACATCGCGACGCACCGGTCGGCGTACTCGGCGACGAGGCGCATGTCGTGGGTGATGAACGTGACGGCGGCACCGCCGTCGGCGAGCGACCGCAGCAGCCGCATCAACCGCTGCGCCTGCTGGTAGTCCTGTCCGAACGTCGGCTCGTCGAGGACGATGACGTCGGGCTCGGTGATGACCATGCAGGCGACCGACAGGCGGCGCTTCTGGCCGTGGCTGAGGATGTACGGGCTGGCGTCCTCGCGTTCGAGGAGCCGCACGCTCTCCAGGAACCGTTCGACGCGCTCGTCGATCTCCGCCTTCGGCATCTTCATCGCCTCGAGCCCGTGCGACATCTCGTGCCGCACGGTGTTGCGGACGAACTGCTTGTCCGGCAGCTGGAAGATGTACGCCACGCGACGCACGAGGTCGGCGAACTTGTACGCCTTCGCCGGCTTCCCGTCGACGACCACCTCGCCGCGGCTCGGCTTCAGCAGCCCGTTGAAGTGCGCGGCGAGCGTCGACTTGCCCGACCCGTTCTGCCCGACGATCGCCAGCAGCTCGCCGCGACGCACCTCCAGGTCGATGCCGCGCAGCACGTCGGGCTTGGACGGGTAGGAGAAATGCACGTCGCGCATCTCCAGCGCGACCGCACCCGCGCGAGGTGCCGGCGTCGTCGTGACCGCCGCGGGTGCGGGGGTGCGCTCGCGGATGTCCACGGGCAGCAGGTCGCGAACGTCCTCGACGAGCTCGCGGCCGTCGAGGGGCACGCGCGGGAGCGGCACGCCGGCACCGCGCAGCTCGAGCCCGACCTCGCTCGCCTGGGGGATCCACAGACCCAGGCGGTCGCGCACGTCGATGCCGTGCTCGGTGAGGAACGCGCGCGGCTCGGCGGGTCCGTGCACGGTGTTGCCGTCGACGAGGAGGACCTTGTCGACCTGGCTGAAGACGGCGTCGACCTCGTGCTCGACCACCATCAGGGTGGTGTCGCCCTGCTCCCTGATGCGGTCGACGGCGGTGAGCACCTCGTCGGTGCCGACCGGGTCGAGGTTCGAGGTCGGCTCGTCGAGGATGAGCACGCGTGGCTGCATCGCGAGCATCGCGGCGAGCGCCACGCGCTGCTTCTCCCCGCCCGAGAGCTTCGTCGTGGAACGGCTCCTGAATCCCTTGAGCCCGACCAGGTCGAGGGACCGGTCGATCCGCGCGTCGATCTCGGACGTGGGGGTCAGGTAGTTCTCCAGCGCGAAGCCGATCTCCTCCTCGACGGTGAGGGTGACGATCTGGTCCTCGGGGTTCTGGAAGAGCATGTTGACGCACTGGAAGCGTTCCGCGGCCGTCAACTCCCGCCGGTTGACCAGACCCAAGCCCTGGTGGTCGACGAGGACGCGTCCCTTGTTGCGCCCGCCGAAGAAGTCGGGGTAGATGCCGACCAGGTTGAGGGCGAGCGTGCTCTTGCCCGACCCGCTCATCCCGAGGATGAGGACGAACTCGCCGCGCTCCACCGCGAACGAGACGTCGTGCAGGTCGGCGGTCGCGTCCGCCTCCGTGGACTGGTACCAGAAGCTGTAGTCCTCGACGAGGATCGCCGGAGCTGGCATCGGTCGGGTCCCTTCCCCTTCGGCCCGGCCGCGGACGGCCGAGCCGAAGGCGTGTCTTCGTGGTCGGGCTCAGGCGTGCTCGGAGATCTCTCCCTGCCGGGTCGGAGGTTCCTCGACGGTCGGCACACCGGCCTTCTGCAGACCCTTGCCGAGGTAGAGAGCCGCGATGCCCCAGACGAGACCGCCGATGGCACCGACACCCACGGAGATGAGACCCCACATCACGCCACCGGCGAGGCCGAAGCCACCGAGGATCGTGAACAGCGCGACCTGGTTGAGACCGCTCGCCGCCGCGCTCGACAGGGCGAACAGCGACTTGCGGCCGCGCCAGCGCAGCAGCGCGAAGACGACGAGGGCGCCGACGGCCGGGAAGATCCCGTAGAAGAGCAGGATCGGCCCGTCGGGGTCGCCGAAGAACCAGCGGACGATCGCGGTCACGATCGCGGCGAGCAGGATGACCCCGGCACGCTTGCGCAGGTACGCGCCGGCGAAGTACAGCAGCCAGGTGACGCCGTTGTAGAGGGCGTAGAACGCGAACCCGGCCGAGCCGCCGAGCCAGACCGTGCGCTCGAGGAAACCGAGCGCGCCGACGATCTCGATGACCGCCTCGATGATGCCCAGCATCACCGCGACGACGATGTCGAGCGTATTGAGCTTCAGGTCCTCCAGGTAGCGGTAGCGCCGCCGTGTCGGCGTCGCGTCTGCTGCTGTCATGCCACACCTCGATCATGAGACTCGTCCCCCCGGATTCAGTGGTCTCCCCCGATTTGGCGATTCACGGGGAACCGGGAGTGCGCCCACTCCTTCCACCGGAGTGACTCGCACGAGTGACGACCCGGGGACGGGTGTGACACCGTCCGGGTGCTCGATCGTGTTCGGTCACCGTTGACCGCCACCTCTCCTGCCGCCGTCAGTTCAGACGTCGTGCTCCGCTGCCGCCGCCGTACCAGTCGACGCTGTCGGACGCGGTACGGATGGTCACCGCCCGCAGGTGCGTGAAGTCGTGGAACGACTCCCAGCCGCCCTCCCTGCCGACGCCGCTGTCGCGGACGCCGCCCCACGGCGAGGCGGGGTCGAGGCGGTGGTGGTCGTTGACCCAGACGATGCCGTGGGTGAGGGAGTCGGCCACCCGGTGCGCCCGCGCGACGTCGCGGGTCCAGATCGCCGAGCCGAGACCGTACGGCGAGTCGTTGGCCTGCGCGATCGCGTCGGCCTCGTCGTCCACCGCGATGACGACGAGCACCGGACCGAAGATCTCCTCGCGGGCGATGCGCATGTCGTTGCGTGCCTCGGTGAAGACGGTCGGGCTGACGAAGAAGCCGCCCTCGCAGCCGGGTACCGCCGGCCGGTCGCCTCCGGTCGCGAGGTGGGCGCCCTCGTCGATCCCCAGCCGCACGTAGTCGGCGACGCGGTCGCGCGCCCGCGCGCTGATTACCGGACCCAGCTGGGTCTCGGGCTGGCGCGGGTCGCCGATGCGGATCCGCTCGGCCTGCTCGACGAGCGCCGCCACGAACTCGTCGTGGACGGTCCGCTCGACGAGCACGCGCGTGCCCGCGATGCAGGTCTGCCCTGCGCCCACGAAACCGCTGAACGCCACGCCGCGCGCGGCCTCGGCGACCGGGGAGTCGGCGAAGACCAGCACCGGGCTCTTGCCGCCGAGCTCGACCGTGTGCTTGGCGAAGCGGCGCGCCGCGGCCGTCGCGACGGACCGTCCGGCCTCGGTGCCGCCGGTGAACGTGACCTTGGCGACGTCGGGATGCTCGGCGAGCGCCGCACCGGCGACCGGACCCGCGCCCTGGACGACGTTGAGCACGCCCGGCGGGAGACCCGCGCCCGCCGCGATCTCCGCGAGGGCGATGCTCGTCATGGGCGTCTGCTCCGACGGCTTGAGGACCACGCTGTTGCCCGCCGCGAGCGCCGGGGCCACGCTCTTGGAGCCGATCATCAGCGGGTGGTTGAACGACGAGAGGATGCCGACGACGCCGAGGGGGAAGCGCCGCGTGTAGGAGTGGTACGGCCCCGGCATGGGGACGACGTCGGTGCGGTCGGCGATCAGCAGCGCCGCGTTGTACCTGTACCACTCGGGCAGCCGCGCGATCTGCGCACGGGTCTCGGTGACCGGGCGCCCGTTGTACAGCGTCTCCATCTCGTACAGCAGGTCGAGCCGGTCCTCCAGCGCGTCGGCGAACCGGTGCAGCACGCGTGACCGTTCGGCGATCGGGAGCTCGCTCCAGGCGCCGGAACGGAACGCGGTGAGCGCCGCCCGCACCGCGCGGTCGACGTCGCCGGGCCCGGCCGCCGCGACCCGCGCGACCTCCTCCCCCGTGGCGGGGTTGACGACCGGCAGGGTCTCGCCGGAGGCGGCGTCGACCTCCGCGCCGTCGATGATCAGCCCGCGGGCGCGTGCGGGCACCGCGTCGCCGTACGACCTGACCGGGCTCGTGGAGGACATGGTGCTACCCGGCCGCCTTCTTGGGGCGGGCGACCTTCTTGGGGCGGGCGACGGCGCGGCCGTCCGACGCCGGGTCGGCCGCGGCGAACTCCTTCTCGAGCAGCTGCTGGAGGATCATCTCGTGCGAGGTCTCGAGATGCTTCCGCGTCGCACGCTCCACGCCCTCGGCGTCCTGCCGCTCGGCGGCCGCCAGGATCTCGCCGTGCTCCACCCGGCAGTGCTCCAGTGCGTCGAGCCGTTCGAGATGGACCCAGACGTACCTGTCGGTCTGCTTGCGCAGGGTCTCGATCAGCGTGATCATGCGCGGTCGGCCCGACTGCCCGTAGACCTGGGCGTGGAACTCGGCGTTGGCCGCCAGCCAGACCCGCCGCTCGTCGGTCTGCTCCATCCGCCGGAAACACTCGTGCATGCGCATGATCTGCGCGCGCCCGACGTTGGGCACCGCGAGCCGGCTCGCCAGCGGCTCGACCGAGCCGCGCAGCTCGTACAGCTCCTGCAGGTCGTCGAGCGAGAGGCCGGCGACGACCGCTCCGCTGCGACCCGACAACACGACGAGACCCTCCGCGGCCAGCTCGGTCAGCGCGTCGCGCACCGGGATGCGGCTGACGCCGAACCTGGTCGCGACCTCGGTCTGGGTCAGCCGGGTGCCGGGCGCGATCTCGTGCGACAGGATCGCCTCCCGCAACCGCTCGACGACGAGCTCGACCGCACTCATGACGCTTGTATACAGAATCTGCATTTGCACTGTCAATAGCGCTTCCGTGTATCCATCAGTGAGGCTCGCTCGGCGGCCGCCCGTCAAGGACGCGCTAAGACGGCCCCGGCGGGCGTCAGGGGTGCGTCAAGAGCGCTGGGCACTCGCCGGTCCGCGGACTTCACTCGGACGTGAGCACATCCACGCGCACATCCATGGAGGAGGGCCCCGTGGCCGACGTCGTCTGCGTCGCGATCGTCGTGACGTTCTTCGTCGTCCTGACGATCCTCGCTCGCGGGCTGGAGCGCCGATGACGTCGCCTCCCGGACGCACCGGACACCCGACAAGAGAGGTGAGGAGCAGATGAGCGTCGCCGACGTCGTCGGTCTCGTCCTCGGCATCGCGCTGGCGGTCTACCTGTTCGTCGCGCTGCTGTTCCCGGAAAGGTTCTGATGTCGACCACCACCGCGGGGGTCCTGCAGATCGCGGCGCTCGTCGCCGCGCTCGCCCTCGTCCACAAGCCCCTCGGCGACTACGTCGCCAGGGTCTTCACCTCCACCCGCCACCTCGCCGTCGAGCGGGTGGGGTACCGCCTCGGTGGAGTGAACCCCGACACCGAGCAGCCGTGGAGCACGTACGTCCTCTCGTTGCTCTCCTTCTCTGCGGTCTCGCTGGTCTTCCTCTACCTGCTCCAGCGGTTCCAGCACCTGCTGCCGCTGTCGAACGGCACCGACGAGATCAGCGCGCACCAGGCCGTCAACACCGCGGTGTCGTTCGTCACCAACGCCAACTGGCAGTCGTACTCCGGCGAGACGATCGGCCACCTCACCCAGATGGCCGGACTCACGGTGCAGAACTTCCTCTCCGCCGCGGTCGGCATCGCGGTCGTCGTCGCCCTGGTCCGCGGGTTCACCCGCAGGCAGACCGGCGAGATCGGCAACTTCTGGGTCGATCTGACCCGCGGCACGATCCGCATCCTGCTCCCGCTCGCGTTCGTCGCGGCGGTCCTCCTCATCGTCGCCGGCGTGGTGCAGAACTTCTCCGGAGGAACGGACGTCGCCGCGCTCGGCGGCGGCACGCAGACGCTCCCCGGCGGCCCCGTGGCCAGCCAGGAGGCGATCAAGGAGCTGGGCACCAACGGCGGCGGCTTCTACAACGCCAACTCCGCGCATCCCTTCGAGAATCCTCACGCGCTGAGCAGCCTCTTCGAGGTCTTCCTGCTGCTCCTCATCCCTAGCGTCATGCCGCGCGCGCTCGGCACGCTGCTCGGCAACCGCAAGCAGGGCCTCGCGATTCTCGCCGTCATGGGCGTTCTCTGGCTCGCCTCGGTCGTGGCGGTGACGGCCGCCGAGGTGGCCAACCACGGCACGGCCGCGCAGCTCGCCGGCGCCTCGATGGAGGGCAAGGAGACACGCTTCGGCGTCTGGGCCTCGACGCTCTTCGCCGCCTCCACCACCGGGACGTCCACGGGCGCAGTGAACTCGTTCCACGACTCGTACACGGCCGCCGGCGGCGTCACGCTCGTCAACATGATGCTGGGCGAGGCGTCCCCCGGCGGGGTGGGATCGGGTCTCTACTGCCTGCTGATCATCGCCGTGCTCGCCGTCTTCCTCGCCGGCCTGATGGTCGGCCGCACGCCCGAGTTCCTCGGCAAGAAGATCGGCCGTCGCGAGATCACCCTCGTCGCGCTCTACGTGCTCGCGATGCCGTTCGCGCTGCTCGTCGGCGCGGCCCTCGCCGTGTCGTTCCCCGAAACCCGTGAGGCGATGGCGAACGCGGGACCGCACGGCCTGTCCGAGGTGCTCTACGCCTTCGCCTCGGCGTCGAACAACAACGGAAGCGCGTTCGCCGGTCTGACCGTGAACACCTGGTTCTACGACCTGGCGCTCGGACTCGCGATGCTCCTCGGACGCTTCCTGCCCATCGTGTTCGTCCTCCGGCTGGCCGGTGCCCTCGCCGAGCAGAAGCCGGTGCGGGCGAGCGTCGGCACCCTGCCGACACACGGACCGCTCTTCGCCGGTCTCGTCACCGGCGTCGTCGTCATCGTCGCGGGCCTGACCTTCTTCCCGGCGCTCGCTCTCGGACCGATCGTGGAGGCACTGCAGTGAGCGCAGGAAGCGGGCGCGTGGATGCACTGAGCCCGCGTACCGTCGTGGCGCCGGAAGAGCCCACCACACCCGTCACGTCCGTTCCCGAGGGGACGACGGGCGGCCGCGTCGGCGCGGGTCTGTTCGACCCGCGGCAGCTCGGCCGGTCACTGCCGGACGCGTTCCGCAAGCTCGACCCGCGGCACCTGATGCGCAACCCGGTCATGTTCGTGGTCGAGGTCGGGTCCGCCGTTACCACGGTCTTCGCCGTGATCGACCCGTCCGTGTTCTCGATCACGGTGACCGCGTGGCTGTGGGCGACCGTCCTCTTCGCCAACCTCGCCGAGGCCGTCGCCGAGGGCCGCGGACGCGCACAGGCCGCCAGCCTGCGCAAGACACAGCAGGAGACCGTCGCCAGGAGGCTCCGTGACGACGGCAGCGAGGAGCCCGTGGCGGGCACGCTGCTCGACGTCGACGACCTCGTCGTCGTCGAGGCGGGCCAGGTCATCCCCGGTGACGGTGACGTCGTCGACGGCATCGCCAGCGTCGACGAGTCGGCGATCACCGGCGAGTCGGCTCCGGTGATCCGCGAGTCCGGCGGAGACCGGTCGGCGGTCACCGGCGGCACGCAGGTGCTGTCCGACCGGATCGTCGTCAAGATCACCGCGCGTGCGGGCGAGAGCTTCCTGTCCCGGATGATCGCGCTCGTCGAGGGGGCGTCACGGCAGAAGACGCCGAACGAGATCGCCCTCAACATCCTGCTCGCCAGCCTGACGATCATCTTCCTGCTCGCGGTCGTCACCCTGCAGCCGTTCGCGGCGTACTCGGGCGGCAAGCAATCGGTCATCGTGCTGGTTGCCCTGCTCGTGTGCCTGATCCCGACGACCATCGGCGCACTGCTCTCCGCGATCGGCATCGCCGGCATGGACCGGCTCGTCCAGCGCAACGTGCTGGCGATGTCCGGACGTGCCGTCGAGGCGGCCGGTGACGTGGGCGTCCTGCTGCTCGACAAGACCGGCACGGTCACCCTCGGCGACCGCCAGGCGACCGAGTTCCGCCCGGTCGCCGGGGTGGACGAGGCCGAGCTCGCCGAGGCGGCACAGCTTGCCAGCCTCGCCGACGAGACTCCCGAGGGTCGGTCGATCGTCGTGCTCGCCAAGCGGGTGTTCGGCCTGCGGGCGAGGGACGAGGGCGTCATGCCGCACGTCCACTTCGTGCCGTTCACCGCGGAGACGCGGATGAGCGGCGTCGACATGGACGGCGGGCGCCAGGTACGCAAGGGCGCCGCGAGCGCGGTGCTCGACTGGGTACGCCGCAACGACGGCACCCCGACTCCCGGCATCACCGCGGACATCGAGGCGGTCAGCTCGTCCGGCGGCACCCCGCTCGTCGTCGCCGAGCGCTCCGAGGACGGTGCGAGCCGCACCCTCGGCGTCGTCCACCTCAAGGACGTCGTCAAGCACGGCATGCGCGAGCGGTTCGCCGAGCTGCGCAGGATGGGCATCAGGACGGTGATGATCACCGGCGACAACCCGCTCACCGCCAAGGCCATCGCCGACGAGGCGGGCGTCGACGACTTCCTCGCCGAGGCCAGGCCCGAGGACAAGATGGCGCTCATCAGGAAGGAGCAGGAGGGCGGCAACCTCGTCGCGATGACAGGTGACGGCACCAACGACGCCCCGGCGCTCGCCCAGGCGGACGTCGGTGTCGCGATGAACACCGGCACCTCCGCCGCGAAGGAGGCCGGCAACATGGTCGACCTCGACTCCAACCCCACGAAGCTCATCGAGATCGTGGAGATCGGCAAGCAGCTGCTCATCACCCGTGGTGCCCTGACGACGTTCTCGATCGCGAACGACGTCGCCAAGTACTTCGCCATCGTCCCGGCGATGTTCATGGGCGTCTTCCCGCAGCTCGACGCGCTCAACGTCATGCGTCTCGCCACACCGGAGTCGGCCATCGTCTCGGCCGTCATCTTCAACGCGGCCGTCATCGTGCTGCTCATCCCGCTCGCCCTGCGCGGGGTGCGTTACCGGCCGTCGAACGCGGCTTCGCTGCTCCGTCGCAACCTGCTCGTGTACGGGCTCGGCGGCATCGTCGCCCCGTTCGTCGGCATCAAGCTGATCGACCTGCTCGTCTCGCTCATCCCTGGAATCGGGTGACCTCGTTGAACGCCATCGCGCGCCAGCTCTTCGCGAGCCTGCGCATCCTCCTGCTCTTCACCCTCGTGCTCGGCCTCGCCTATCCCGCGGCCGTCTGGGGCGTGGGACAGGTCGTCGCACGGGACCAGGCGAACGGCTCGCTCGTCCGCGACGCCAACGGCCGTGTCGTCGGCTCGTCGCTCATCGGCCAGAAGTTCACCGCGAGCGACTGGTTCCAGGGCAGGCCGTCCGCCGGCGGCGACGACGGCTACGACGCCCAGTCGTCGTCCGCGAGCAACCTCGGCCCGGAGAACCCCGACCGGGTCAGGTCCGTGAAGGAGCTGCGCGCCCAGGTCGCGAAGGACAACGGCGTGCCGCCGAAGAGCGTCCCGCCGGACGCCGTCACAGCGTCGGGCAGCGGCCTCGACCCGCACATCAGCCCGGCGTACGCGGACCTGCAGGTCCACCGGGTCGCCACCGCGCGGGACATGACCGACGCCGAAGTACGCACGCTCGTCGACGAGCACACCCAGGGCCGGATCCTCGGCTTCCTCGGCGAGTCCCGCGTCAACGTCCTGGAGCTCAACCTCGCCCTGGAGCGAGCATCGTGACTCGGGAGATCAGCTGCCCTTCAGCAGGTTCGAGTCCTTCAGGGACTTCTTCACCAGGGCGTTCTGCTCGGCGAGATACTTCTCCCACTCCTCACCGACGAGCAACTGGGTCACGACGCCGTTCTTCTTCGCGTACTGCTTCCAGGAGTCGGTCTCCAGCAGCTTCTTGAACGTGTCCTGGTAGTACGTGAGGGCGTTCTCTGGCATGCCCGGTGGGGCCATGATTCCCCGCACCTGCGAGACGAGCTCGGTCTTGAACCCTTCGTCCTTCGTGGTGGGCGCATCAGGATAGATGGGCGAGGTCTTCGGGCTGATGCTGCCGATGATCTTGAGCTTTCCGGCCCTCTCCTGTGCGGCGAAGTCCGACGCGCTGCCGAACATCATGTCCGCGTCGCCGTTGAGCAGGGACGTGAGGCGCTGTCCCACCTCCTCGAAGGAGAGAAACTTCCAGCTCGTGCCCGCCTCGGTCTGGAGCGCCTTGCCGTTGAGCGCTCCGACCTCGGTCGTCGACCCTCCGGTCTGCACGAGCTTGCCGGGCTTCTTCTTGGCATCCTCGACGAAGTCGGTCAGCGACTCGTACGGAGAGTCGGCCTTCACGGCCATGACCTCCGGCTCGATGATGAGGCCGGCGACCGCCGTGAGGTCATTGGTGGTGACGGTCGCTCCCTCGATCGTCAGCGGAGTCGTCAACCACGTCGTGGTCATCGCCGAGATGGTGTCGGTGTCGCCCTTCTTGCTCACGAGGTACGACATCGCGCCCGAACCCTCACCGGCCTTCTCGTTGCGAACCGGCCAGTTCGACGAGATGAGCTTCTCCTTGCGCATCATCGCGATGACGTCGCGCACGAAGAGGTCGCTCCCGCCACCCGGTCCGGTGTGGACGAGGAACTCGGGGCTCTTGGGTTCGAAGTCCTCGTCTCCGCTCCCCGAGCCTGACGAACCCGTATTCAGGCCACAGGCGGCGACGACGAGTGTCACGAGCACGCACGACGCCAGGGCGCGTACCAATCGATTGCCGGACATGGCATCCTCCTTTGGATCCCCGTTGACTGTGCCGATCACCGCTCGTTCCGCTCCTCGACGACGGCATCGACGATGTCGGCCTCTTTCCGCTCCGGCTGCGCCTCCGGCCCCGGGGGGGACTCCGGTGTCGGCACCGGAGCCGAGTCGGCCGCTCCTGGCCTCCTCCGGCGAGAGATCGCCGGGCCGACGAAGAGCAGCACGGTGAGCACCAGGAAGACGACGGCCCAGGGGCGCGTGACGAAGATCGTCGGGTCCCCCTGAGAGATCACGAGTGACCGGCGGACGGATTGTTCGAAGAGTGGACCGAGTACGAACGCCAGCACCATCGGCGCGGCCGGGAAATGGGCCTTACGCATAACGTAGCCCAGCAGACCGAAGACGGCGAGCATCACGACGTCGAACAACGACCTGTTGATGCTGTACACGCCGACGATCGAGACCACGATGATGCCTGGATAGAGGTAGTGGTACGGGATCCGCAGAATGCTCGCGAAGACCGGCACGAGGGGAAGGTTCAGCACCACCAGCACCAGGTTGCCGATGTACATGCTGGCGATGATGGGCCATACGACGTCGGAGTTCTCGGTGAAGAACAGGGGCCCGGGCTGGAGCCCGTAGATGAACAGAGCGCCGAGCATGATGGCCGTGCTCGCCGATCCGGGGATTCCGAGGGTGAGGAGCGGCACGAACGATCCGGCGGTCGCCGAGTTGTTCCCCGCTTCGGGCGCCGCGACCCCGGCGATGGCTCCCTTGCCGAAGCGTTCGGGGTGCCGGGACAACCGCTTGGCGAGCGTGTAGCAGACGAACGAGGCGACGGTCGAGCCCGCTCCGGGCAACACGCCGACGAAGAACCCGACGATCGAGCCCTGACCGATCGCCCCCGATGACTCCACGAGGTCCTTCCTGGTCGGGAAGAGCTCCCTGAGCTTGCTGGGGACCTTGAAGAGCGAGTGGCCCGACCTGTCCTCGGTGTTGATCATCACCTCGGCGATGGCGAACAGGCCGATGCAGAGTGCGACGAACTCGACCCCATTGGCGAGCTGAATCTGTCCCATGGTGAAGCGTGCCGACCCGGAGAAGAGATCGATGCCGATGGTCGAGAGGAGGAATCCGGCCAGCGCGGAGACGAGTGCCTTGACCTTCGAGCGCCCGGCCAGGAGAAGCACCATGCTGAGCCCGAGTGCCATGAGCGCGGAGTACTCGGGCGGGCCGAAGATGACGGCGACCTGAGCCACGGCCGGAGCCAGGAAAGTCAACCCGATCAGGCCGACGGTTCCGGCGATGAACGACCCGATCGCCGCGATGCCGAGTGCCGGACCGGCGCGCCCCTGTCTGGCCATCTGATAGCCGTCGATCGCGGTGACGACCGAGGCGTCCTCGCCCGGGATGTTGAGCAGGATCGAGGTGGTGGAACCGCCGTACTTCGAGCCGTAGTAGATGCCCGCCATCATGATGAGCCCGGTCGCGGGATCCAGGTTGACCGAGAGGGGGAGCAGGATCGCGATCGTCGCGGGCGTGCCGAGCCCGGGAAGCACACCGATGAGAGTGCCCGCGGTCACCCCGAAGATCACCCAGAAGAGGTTCGTCAGGGTGAGCGCGGCGGCGAAGCCGCCCATGAGACCTTGGAGTGCCTCGGTCACAGCCATCGCCTCCGTCGTGTTCTGACCGTGCCCGCCACTGTCGCCAACTCCAAGAACGCGCTCAGGACCCGAACGGTCCGGTGGGAAGGGGAACTTGTAACAGCAACGCGAACAGCATCCAGGTGACCAACGGGATCACGATGGTCGCGATCACGGCCCCGACGCTACGGCGCCCCTCGATGACGAAGAGGATCACCGCGACAAGCAGGAGCATCGTCAGGGGAAAGCCCAGGAAACCCACCGCGAGCGCGGCCACGAAGACCGCGGCCCACAGTCCGAGCGACCGCATCGCCTGCTGTCGGCTCGGCGGCTCGAACTCGCCACCGACGCCCTTCGAAGTCCTCAGCCGGATCAGGGCGACTGCGACGCCCGAGAGGATCAATGCGATCCCGACAAGACTGGGGAAGAAGCCCGGCCCGGGAACCTCGCCATCGTAGAAGTCCAGCTGAAGACTCTGGAACAACGCGAAGACGCCGAGAACGACGAGGGCGGCGCCGATGAGGACGTCGACCTGCCGGAGCGCGGACGGCCTGCTCACGGCGAACCATCCAGCGACCTGTGCAACGTCGCGACATCGTCGAGCTCATCGAGGTCCCAGATGATGTCCGCCGCCTGCCGCGCCCGGTCTCGGCCGATCGCCGGATCAGCGCATTCGAAGAACTTCGCCTCCAACTGCTCGCGCGACATCGGCTTCTCGGGATGGCCGGTCGCGAAGGCCTCGACTCGCTCGAAGACACGGCCGTCCTTCAGGCGAATGGTGACGCGGGTGTTCATGTGCTGGAATCCCCTTGCGTCCATCTCTTCGTCCACCACGTGGTGGCAGCGTTTCAGCATGTCCTGCACCTCGGGACTGCGAACGACGTCGTCGTGGAACTCCTCGATCCCGACCTTGCGCCGCAGTATCGCGATCGCCAGGAAGAAGGGGAACGAGAACTTCGCCTCCAGTGCCGTCGTCGGCGTGCGGTAGATGAGTGCGTTCGGCATCGCCGAGTTCGTGCCGGCGATCGCCTCCTCGACCTCGTCGGGCGCGATGTCGTGCTCTCGCACGAGATCGAGAACGGCGTCCTGTCCCGGGTGCGACAACGAACCGGACGGATAGGGCTTGATGGAGACGCCGGGGTCCTCGAAGAAGAACGGCGAGCCGAGCCTGCCCTGGATGCGCGACGGCTCATAGCCGTCGCTCGACGCCGCGTACATCCCTCGCTTGGCCTCGAGGATGTTCGTCGCCGCCGTGAAACCGTCACCTGCGAGGCGTGCGGCGAAGACGCCTGCTTCGGCTGCCTTCCCGGCGTGCAGCGGCTTGGTCATGGTCCCGAAGTTCTCCCGGTAGCCACCGGACAGTGCCGCCGCGACACCGAACGCGTACAGGAGTTGCTCCTTCGACAGCCCCAGGAGCTTGCCCGCGCCCGCGACCGCTCCGATCGCCCCGAAAGTCCCTGTCGAGTGGAAGCCCTTCTGGTAGTGGCGCGGGTTCGACGCGTCCGCGGTGCGGCACGCGACCTCCACTCCCGTCACGTAGGCCGTCAGCAGGTCACGCCCGCTCGCGCCGATGAGCTCCGCCATCGCGGCGGTCGCACCGAGCACGGGAGCGGTGGGATGCGTCAGCAGGCCGTACACGCTCTCCGGGTTGGTGGACAGCTGAGTGTCGTCGTAGTCCATCGCGTGGATGGCGAGGCCGTTGGTCAGGGCCGCGAGCTCGGCGGAGGTCCGCAGCGACGTGCCGAGCACGGCGACCTCGTCGGCGCACGCGACCTTCTCGACGTACCGCCGCATGATCCGATGGCTCTCCTCGGCGGCGCCGCTGAGGGCGAGGCCGTACCCGTCGAGGACGTGCTCGATCGCGGTCCGGTGTACTGCGTCGGGTATGTCGTCGAACCGCAGGCCGACCGTGAAGTCTGCTACGTCTTCCGTCAGCGACATCGCGACACTCGTCCGTTCCTGGAAGCTTCCCGCAATACGGGATGGCTTCTCGTTTTGCGGACAAGCTACGAGGGTCGGCACGCACTGTCAAGGGATCGCCGGGAATTGCCGACTCGCCACCATCTGTGCGCGCCATGATGGAACCGTGAACCGAGGCAAGCTCATCGTCTACCTCGGCGCCGCACCCGGCGTCGGCAAGACGTACGCCATGCTCGGCGAGGGTCACCGCCGGCTCGACCGGGGCACCGACGTCGTGGTCGCGTTCGCCGAGACGCACGGCAGGGCCAAGACCGCGGCGCTACTCGAAGGCCTCCCCGCCGTCCCCACTGCGGACGCTCGCCTACCGCGGCGTCGAGTTCGCCGAGATGGACCTCGACGCGGTACTCGCACGCAAACCGGCGTACGCACTCGTCGACGAGCTCGCCCACACCAACGTGCCTGGCTCGCGCAACGAGAAGCGCTGGCAGGACGTCGACGAGCTGCTCGCCGCCGGCGTCAACGTCATCTCCACCGTCAACATCCAGCATCTCGAGTCACTGCACGACGTCGTCGAGGCGATCACCGGCGTCGACCAGCGCGAGAAGATCCCCGACTCCGTCGTCCGCAGGGCAGACCAGATCGAGCTGGTCGACATGTCCCCCGACGCCCTGCGGCGGCGCATGGCGCATGGCGCACGGCAACGTGTATCCACCGGAGAAGGTCGACGCGGCGCTGTCGCACTACTTCAGGGTCGGCAACCTCGCCGCGTTACGCGAGCTCGCCCTGCTCTGGCTGGCCGACCGTGTCGACGAGCACCTGGAGGACTACCGGGAGCAGCACGGCATCGCGCGGACCTGGCCGGCAAGGGAGCGGATCGTCGTCGCTCTCACCGGCGGGCCGGAGGGCGAGACGCTGATCCGCAGGGCCGCGCGCATCTCGGCGAGGGGCGCAGGCACCGAGCTGTTGGCGCTCTCCGTCGCGCGCGGCGACGATCTCACCGGCGCGAAACCCACGGCGGCTCGAGGAGCAGCGGCACCTCGCCGAGAGCCTCGGCGGCACCTTCCACAACGTCGTCGCTGACGACGTCTCCAAGGCGATCCTCGAGTTCGCCCACGGCGTCAACGCGTCCCAGGTGGTCATCGGCGAGAGCCGGCGCGGGCGGTTCTCGCGGTTCCTGTCCCGCGGCGTCGGCGCCACGATCATCCGCGATTCGGGCGACATCGACGTGCTCGTCGTCACCCACGAGCAGACCGGAGGACACGCACGCAGGCCGTCGCGGCTCCTACTCGGACGCCGCCGGCTCGCCGCGGGATGGGCGCTCGCCGTGCTCGGACCATGGCTCCTCGCCTGGGGCTTCGCCCACACCCGGGACCTGCACAGCCTGCCCACCGAGCTGATGATGTTCCTCGCGCTGACGGTCGTCGTCGGCCTCGTCGGCGGGATGCGGCCCGCGATCGTGACGGCCGCATTGGGCAGTCTCATCGTGAACTACTTCTTCACACCGCCCCTGTACACCCTGACCATCGCCGAACCGGAGAACGCATTCGCGGTCGTGGTGTTCGTGCTCGTCGGTGTGGCGGTGGCAACCGTCGTCGACCGTGCCGCGCGGCGCGCCAAGCTGGCCGCGGCCGCCCGCCGCGAGGCCGACACGCTGTTCCTGCTGAGTGGGGCGGTGCTGCGCGGCGAGGACACCGTCGAGGCGATGCTGGCGCGGTTACGCGAGACGTTCGGCGTGACGAGCGCGGCGTTGCTCGAGCGCGACGACGATCGGTCGCCGTGGCGGCTCGTGGCGGCGTCCGGCGACGACCCGTGCCGCAGGCCGGAGGAGGCCGAGGCCGAGGTGTCGGTCACGGACCGGCTGGCGATCGCGCTGCGCGGACGTCCGCTGCCCGCCGAGGAGGTCCGCGTCCTCAATGCGTACGCCGCGCAGGTCGCGGTGCTCGTCGAACGCGCCGGGCTGCGCGCCGAGGCCGCCGAGGCCACCAGGCGCGCCGAGGGCAACGCCATGCGCACGACGCTGCTGGCCGCCGTCAGCCACGACCTGCGGACGCCGCTGGCGACGATCAAGGCGAACGTGTCGAGCCTGCTCGCCGGCGACGTGGACTTCTCGGCCGAGGACCGCCACACGTTGTTGTCCACCGTCGCCGAGGCCACCGACCGGCTCGACCGCGTGGTGGCCAACCTGCTCGACATGAGCCGCCTGCGCACCGGCGCGGTCACGCCGTTGCACCGCGCCGCATCGGTCGAGGAGCTGCTCTCGGCCGTGGTGCCCGCGGAGGTCGGCGCCGTCCGATGGGAGGTCACGCCCGGTCTCCCGCTCCTGCACACCGACCCCGGCCTGCTCGAACGCGCGCTGGCGAACGTCGTCGAGAACGCGCTGCGTCACTCACCTCCCGACGCGCCGGTGACCGTCGCGGCCAGCACCCACGCCGAGCGCGTGGAGATCAGGGTCGTCGACCGCGGTCGCGGCGTCCCGGACGACCAGATCGAGGAGATTTTCGAGCCGTTCCAGCGTCTCGGCGACGTGCCGGGAGGCGACGGCGTCGGGCTCGGTCTCGCGGTCGCGCGCGGCTTCGCCCGGGCGGTCGGCGGCGACCTGACCGCCGAGCACACCCCCGGCGGCGGGCTGACGATGGTGCTCACGATCCCCGTCCACGTTCCCGCACGGGACGACGGGGAGCCGCCGGACGAGGACGTCACAGCTCTTCCGACCTCCGGAGCAGCCCTGCTCACGCCGTGAGCGCGAGGGCCGGCTCGTTCACAAGCCGACGTCGCGGGTGTTGATGTCGGCGTCTGCTTCGCGGCGGATGAGCAGGCGGGCTCTGCCGTCGCGCACGGCGATGACGGGTGGTCGGGCGATGGCGTTGTAGTTCGACGCCATCGAGTGGTGGTAGGCGCCTGTGACGGCGACCACGAGGACGTCGCCTGGGTGGAGGTCGGCCGGTAGTGGGGCGTCCACGGCGATGATGTCACCGGTTTCGCAGAAGCGTCCGACGACCGTGGTCGGTCGGGTCTCGCGGGTCTTGGCTCGTCGGCCGACGAGCCGGACGGTGTAACGCGCGCCGTAGAGGCTGCACCGGGGGTTGTCGCCCATACCTCCGTCGACCGCGACGTAGGTGTTTCCGGCGCTGGTGTGCTTGACGGCGAGGACGTGGTAGGCGGTGATGCCGGCGGTGGCCGCGATGCCGCGGCCGGGTTCGATGGTGAGCTTCGGCGTCGGGTAACGGTGCAGCGCGCATGTACGGGCAACCGCGGCTCGCAGCTCGCGGGCGTGGCCGGGTAGGTCGAAGGAGGGCTCGGCGGAGGTGTAGGGAACGGGGAAGCCGCCGCCCAGGTCGAGCTGACGCAGGGTGATGTCGTGTTCGGTGCGGATCCGCGCGAGTCCGGTCACCAGGCGACGTGCGGCGGTCGCGTGGGCGTCCGGTCGGGTGACCTGTGAGCCGACGTGGCAGTGCAGTCCGACGAGCTCGAGGTCGGGTTGCCCGAGGATGCGGCGGACGACGTCCTCGGCCGCACCGGAGTCGAGCGACAGGCCGAACTTCTGCTCCTCGACACCTGTCGTCAGAGCCTGGTGCGTTCCGGCGTCGACGCCAGGGATGACGCGCAGGAGCACGGGCTGGCGGTGACGACCGCCGGTCGCGGCGGCGAGCCGTGCCACCTCGGTCGCGGAGTCGACCACGATCCTGCCCACGCCGTAGTCGAGAGCAGCGCGCAGGTCCTGTGGCGACTTTGCGTTGCCGTGCAGCAGGATCCGTTCCGCGGGGAACCCGACCGATCGGGCGATCGCGAGCTCTCCGGCGGACACGACGTCGAGAGACAGACCTTCGTCAGCGACCCACCGTGCCATTGCTCTGCACAGGAACGCCTTGCCGGCGTAGGCGATCTCGGCGTCGGGGAACGCGCGCCTGAACCGGCGGCAGCGCGTGCGCACGTCGTACTCGTCGATGACGTATGCGGGGGTTCCGTAGCGGGTGACCACGTCGGTGAGCCGGACACCGCCGACGGTGAGGTCGCCGTCCTCGGTGGTCTGGCTGGTCAGTGGCCACACAGCGTCATCCGGTGGGACCGTGGAGACGGGTCGGGCCGAGAGCTGAGCGGTCATGGTGCGGGTGCTTCCACCAGGCGCGATCCCGTCAAGCCGGGGACCTGGTTCAGGACGAGGTTGGTGACCCGGTCCGTGGAGCCGCCGCCGTGGAGCGCGACGAGGGTGGCGTGGAGATTCGGTACGTCGCGGCAGGCGAGCCAGACCTCGTAGTCGGCGTCGCCGGCGATCTGCCACGCGTTGACGACGGTCGGCAGGGAGCGCAGGAGATCCTCGAACGCGCTCGGCTCGACGCCTGCGGTCAGGCGCAACCTGACGACCGCTTGGACCGGCCGACCCAGCCGGGTGGGATCGAGCCGAGCGTGATAGCCGACCACCATGCCGTTCGCCTGCAGTCGGTGGATCCTCGTCGACACGGCGGACTCGCTGAGCCCTGTCGACGACGCGAGCGTGCGTAGTCGGACGCGGCCGTCGTCGGCGAGGTGGCGCAGGATGCAGCGGTCGATTTCGTCGAGGTATGCGGCACTGTCAGCATCGGTGTGGGTCTTCACGGTCATCGCTTCGCCTCGCCTCGGTCTGGACGTGGTCGTCATGCCGACTTCTCGTGGAGGCGGGGACGGCTCAGCACCATCGTGGGGTCGACGGAGATACGGCTGATCCCCAGCGCTCGGAGCATCTCCCGCAGCGCCGACTCGTCCAACGTGATCCAGTGCTGCTCGGCACCCATCGCCAGCTGCAGGCGGTCCTCGGTCGTGAACGCGAGACCCACTCGTTCACCGACGCGGTCGACACCCAGTCGGACGGCGGGCACCTCGGTGCCACGCACGGGTACATGCATCCATCTGTGACTCACCGAGTTGTGCACCTTGCCCGTTCCCCGCTCTCCGACGAGATACTCACGACCTCGAACCTACGAGCGCGGGGAACGGGCACGAACCTCCGCTTGCGCCCTTCATACGCGCCCTGACGCAGTCTTGACACCTCGGGAGCGCCGGCTGTCGTAGAGAAGGCGTCAAGACGAACCGGTCCGCTGTCAAGAACGCGTCAAGATCCCGCGCGGAGATAGGGCGTTGTGCATGCAATGGCCACATGATGCTCGCGCGACCAGCGGATTCTCACTGCGCCCGGCCAGTCGCGTCGCCGTTCGCCCTGCCCATCGGGTTTGCCGCACTGCTGGTTGCCGCGGCCGCGCTCACCGGACAGACCGAGCACTCCCAGCCGGAGCGAATCGTGGTCATGGTCAGCATCACGACCGGCGTCGCGGCAAACGCCCGCCTCCGCGACGCCATCCCGCTCGCCGTGCTCGGCTGGCTGTTCACCAACGGGTTCATCATCCACCAGTTCGGCGAGTTGGGCTGGCAGACCACCACCGAACCGACGCGGGTCGGTGTATTCGCCTGTGCCGCCGTCGTCGGAGCGCTCTGCGGACACCTCCTGCGTATCCGGCCACACAGAACTCGGGATCCACGCCACCTCGATCCAGCCAAGACCCGTCGAGGACGGCGAGGAACGTGACGGCGAGGGCGCCGCCGTCACAGCGCTCCCGGCCCACGGAGCAGCCCGGCCCACGCCGTGACCGCGAACGTGCCCGCCACGACCAGGGCGACCGCGACGAGGAACACCACGTCGCCTCCGGTCACCACGACGGGACGCCACACCGTCCGCTCGCCTGCCCCGAGGCCCCTGCTCTCCAGGGCGACCGCGAGCCGCTCACCGCGCCGCAACGCGAGCACCAGCAACGTGATCGCCGCCCGGGCGAGCGCACGCGGGGTGCGCGGCGCGCGACCGTGCCGCGTGCGCGGTTGGCGTACGGCGTGCGCGCGGCGGATGGAGCGCCACTCCCCCGGGAGCATGCCGAGCAGCCGGTACCCGGCGAGCATGCCGTAGGCCACCTGTGGAGGCAGCCGCAGCTGGCGCTGCATGCTGGTGAGGAGGCGCACCGGATCGGTCGTGAGCACGAACCCGACGGAGCACGTGCCGATCACCATGGTCCGCAGCGCGAGCGACGTCCCGACCGCGAGCCCGTCGTCGGTGATGCTGAACCAGCCCGCGGAGACGATGACGGTGCCGCCGCGGCTCACCGCGTTCACCGCGAGCAGGCTGACCGCGAACGCGAAGAACGGCAGCTGCGCCGCGGCGAGCACCCGCATCCCGACCCGGCCGAGCACGCCGACGGCGAGGAGCGCGAGCGCGTAGAGCAGCGCGGGTGTGGCGGGATCGAAGACGCCGAGGAGTGCGGCGGAGACGGCGAACACGGCGACGAACTTCGCGACCGGGTTGCGCCGGTGCAGGAAGCTGTCGCCGTCGCGCACCCCGGGGACGAGCGTGTTCACGTCAGCGCCTCGCGGAGCCCCTGGAGCAGGGGACGCAGGCCGACGCCGGACTGCTCGGCCCACCAGTCGAGCAGCGGCGGACGGACGAGTCCCGCGGCGGCGAGCAACCGTGCGTCCGCCAGCATCTCGTGCGTGGGCCCCGCGGCGGTGACCCGTCCGCCGTGCACGACCACCACCCGGTCGGCCACCAGGCCGACGAGGCGCAGGTCGTGCGTGGCGAACGCGACGGCGCGTCCGGCGTCCGCCGTCGCCCGCAGATGGTCGGCGAGCGTCAGGGCGTGTGCACGGTCCTGCCCGAAGGTCGGTTCGTCGAGCAGCAGCACCGGGTGGTCGAGCACGGCCATCGCCGCGACGGAGAGGCGGCGCTTCTCTCCCCCGCTGAGCCGGAACGGGTCGGCGTCGGCGAGGTGCGAGAGGCCGAACTCCGTCAGCGCGGCGTCGACGCGGGCGCGCCGCTGCTGTCCGTGCACGCCGAAGCCGTCGAGGCCGTAACCGATCTCGGCCACCACGGACCGGCCGAGGAACTGGTGCTCCGGCTGCTGGAAGACCATGCCCGCGGGTCCGCCCTCGACCGCACCCGACACCCGCCGCGTGAGGCCGGCGAGGCCGAGCAACAGCGTGGTCTTGCCTCTCCCGTTGCACCCGATCACCGCGGTCACCTCGCCGGCGCGCAGTGCGAGCTCTGCACCCGTCCGCACGGCACAGCCCGCTCGCGTCCCGTCGACCGCGAAGGCGGCGTCGCGAGCATGCAGCGCGACCGTCCCGCGTACCGCCGGCGGCGGGGGCGTCCGCCTGCCGAGCGTGCGGAGGCTGGAGGCGACCGCCGCATCCGCCAACGCCGTACGTGGCGTCGCGGTCGCGACCTCGTGACGTCCTGCCGCCACGGCGAGCTCCGTACCCAGCGGCAGCCACACGCCCGCGTCCGCGAGTGCCGTGGCGTGCTCGCGCAGCAACGCGTGCGTCCCGCCCTGCGCCGTCACGCGGCCCGCTCCGTCGAGCACGAGCAGCCGCTCCGGCAACACGGGCAGTTCGTCCAGGCGGTGCTCGACGAGGACGACCGTGGGCCGGTACGCGTCCTCGGAGCGGCCGAGCAGGACCTCGCCGAGGCCCGCCGCGGCGGCCGGATCGAGCAGTGCCGTCGGCTCGTCGAGCAGCAGCAGCGGGGGTTCCGCCGCCAGCGTCGCCGCGAGGGCGACGCGTTGCTGCTCGCCACCGGACAGGGCGAGCGTCGGGCGTTCGCGCAATCCCGTGGCGCCCGAACGCGCGAGCGCCCGTCCGACACCGGAGCCGATCGCCGCCGGCGGGACCGCCCGGTTCTCCAGCGGGAACGCCACCTCCTCGTCGACCCGCGGCAGGCACAGCTGGCTCGCCGGGTCCTGCAGCAGCAGGCCGGCGTCGCGGCTCAGCTCGGGCACGGGCACGTCCGCCACATCACGGCCGGCGACCCGTACCGAACCGGTGACGTCTGCCGTGACCGACTGGGGCACGACTCCGGCGAGCACCCGCAACAGGCTGCTCTTCCCCGAGCCGGACGGTCCGAGGACGAGGACGCGCTCCCCCGGCCGCAGCTCGAGGTCGAGGTCGCGCAGGGACGCGTCGGCCCGGTGGGGATAGCGGACCGACAGGCCGCGGACGGCGACCGTCACCCGGCGCCCACGCGCCGCCTGGCACGGCCGAGCGGGTACTCGTCGAGCACCCCGGTACGGGCGAGCGCGTCACCGATCAGCTTCGCGAGCACGCCGGTGAGGATCAGCCCGCTCGCGAGGTGCATGCCGAGCCGCACGGCGAACAGGTCCTGACCCCACCAGCCGAACCTGATCGCGGCGTAGCCGAAGCTGAAGGCCGCCGCGAGCAGTCCCGAGCAGAGGAAGACCGGCCAGCCGTACGAGCGGTACCTCGTGGCGGCGAACGCGAGCTCGGCGCCCACGCCCTGCACGAGGCCCGTCAGCAGCAGGAGCGGACCGATCGGCGAGCCGAGGAAGACGACCTCGATGAACGCCGCGATCATCTCGGCCACGATGCCCGCGAACGGGCGCCGCAGGATGTACAGGGCGAGCGGTGCGACGACCATCCAGCCGCCGATGAGGACGTTCTGCGCCAGGTCGCCCAGCGGACCCATCGCGATCTGCAGCGGACCCCAGGCGAAGACGAGCAGCCGGTAGAGGAAGCCGAACACGACCGCGAGCACGGCAAGCAGGACGATGTCGCGCAACCGCCATCCCGTGCTCATGCCAGTACCTCCCGCACGGTCGGGCTGCCCACCGAGACGGTCGCGTGAGTGACGACGTGGCGGACGTGCGCGCCCGCCTCGACCCAGCCGGCGCCGATCGTCGTCAACACCTCGGCCAGGTCGCCGTCGAGCCGGCTCGCGTAGTGCACGCTGCCGGTGAGCGTGTCCGCGGAGGTGACGGCGGCAGCGATCGTGTCCATGTGCCCGGTCACGCCGAGGGGATACAGCGACCAGTGCGCAGCGGCCCGTACGCCGGTCGGCGGCAGCGCGGGGAGAGCGGATGCCGGTGGTGGCGCGTCGTCGTCACCGAGCTCGCAGGTCACCTCGCCGGGGCAGCCGCGCGACAGCAGGAGGTGCGCGACGACGTGGCCGGTGCGCCTCGACGCGGCGGCGACGACGTCGCACACGTACCGGAGGATCGCCCGCTCGTCGCCGCCGACGTACGTGCTGACGTCGTCGGTCTCGACCTCCAGGCCGGTACCGTCGGCCTCGCGTAACGCACCAAGGATCACGCCGGTGAAGTCGTCGCACATCGGGTAGAGCGAGAATCTGCAGCCGACGCCCCACTCATGCGGTGAAGGGATAGAGCTCTCCTGGGCCATGGCGTTCCTCTCGACGCTGGCGCACCCGGAGAGCGAAGATGCCGCGTTCGCCCTGCTCCCTACGCCGGTGTCAACCGGGTCAGGTTCCACGGGTCCGTGGTTCGTACACCACGTTCTCAGCGCTCGTGCGCTCCCCGGGGGCTTCTGTCCGCAGCAGTCTAGGCTGATGGGTGCACCGGAGCGTAGGAAACGTGAGGAGCCTGACAAGAGTGAACGCACTGGGGGACACGGCGCCGTCGGCACCCGCCGGCGAGCGCACGGCGGGTGGGGTCGCGACGAGGGTCCTGGTCGTGGACGACGAGCCAGGTCTCCTGGTGAGCATGCGGATCAACCTCCGCGCCCGCGGCTACGACGTCGTGACCGCACGCGACGGTAGGAGCGCCCTCGACGTCGCCGCGCGCAGCCACCCCGACGTCGTGCTCCTCGACCTCGGCCTACCCGATCTCGACGGCGTCACCGTCATCAAGGGCCTGCGCGGCTGGACCGCCGTGCCCATCATCGTGCTGTCGGCGCGTCACGCGTCCACGGACAAGGTACACGCGCTCGACGCGGGGGCCGACGACTACGTCACCAAGCCGTTCGGCATGGACGAGCTGCTCGCCAGGCTCCGCGCCACGGTGCGGCGGTCGGCCGCGAGCGCGCGGGACGAGGAGCCCGTCGTACGGACGGCGTCGTTCACCGTCGACCTCGCCGCGGGCAAGGTCGACCGCGACGGGCGCGCGGTGCGCCTCACCCCGACGGAGTGGCGGCTGATCGAGGCGCTGGCGCGCAACGCGGGTCGCCTCGTCGAACAGAAGCGACTGCTGACCGAGGTGTGGGGTCCCGGCTACGAGAAGGAGACGCAGTACCTGCGCGTCTACCTGGCCCAGCTTCGCCGCAAGCTCGAGCCCGACCCCTCCCGCCCGCGGCACCTGATCACCGAACCGGGCATCGGCTATCGCCTCGTGCCCTGACCGCACCCGCGGTCCACAATCTGCTCCTCGAGGGTCGAGAAGCGGGCTCGTCGTGCCGACATCCAGGTCGTACCGAACGATCCGACCTCGGAGGCAGCATGACCACACTCGCCCGCCGTTCCCTCGTCACCGTCGCGGTGGCCCTCGCGGTGCTCGCCGCGACCGGCCACGCCGTCCACAGCTCCCACCAGGCCCGGGCCGCGGTTGATCGCGGGCCGACCATGGTTCCCGCCCTCGGCGCCGCCGCGCCCACCGTCGACGGCTTCCGCCTCACCCACCTGCCGCCGGGGCTCGGCCCGCAGGTGTCCGACTTCTCCTACGAGTGGGGCGGGGTCGGCTTGCGCAGCAAGGTCTGGGAGTCCGCGAACCCGTCCGGCGGCTACCGCGTCGACCTCACGGCCCACGTCCTGCGCGGTGACACCCTCACCAGTGCCCCCGCGATGCGTCGCTTCCTCACCACGTATCTCGAGCGTGCCGACTGGCCGCTCGATCCGGTCCGGGTCGGGGGTCATGCGGGCTACCTGGGCGATGGCGACGTGTTCTGGCTCGTCCGTCCCGGCGTGGGCGTCTGGGTGAGCGCCGATCCCGACCGCTTCGGCCCCGGCGACCTGCGGGCGACGGCGACGGGGGTGCGGCCGGTACGCTGACGACCTCCCTCCACGACAGTCGAGTTAGCGGCGGGTTAGCGGCCGACTCGTAACGTGCTGACCGGTGGGTGGGCCACCTCGGACGAGGCCCTCCCACCGGACGGCACCACGGTTTCGTGAGGAGAGCATCGTGACCATCACCGCGTCGAGCGTCGCCACCACGGCACCCGCACTCGAACGCCCGCACGCCGCCTGGTCGAGGCCCGTCTCGGGACCCACGCCAGGCCGCCCCGACGCCGCCGCCTGCCGCATGCTCGAGCTGCTCGGCGCCGGCCTCAAGGACGATGCGATCGCGCGGACGCTCGGCGTGAGCTCGCGCACGGTGCGCAGGCGCGTCGCGGAGCTCGAGGACCGGTTCGGCGCCGCCAACAGGATCCAGCTCGTCGCGCGCGCCGCCGTGCACGGCTGGATCCGGGTGTGACCAGGTCCCTGACCACTCAGCCGCGGCAGAGCACCTCGCCGTGCAGGACGCCGAACCAGCCGTCCGGCTCCGCACCCCAGACACGCCAGCCCGCCGCGATCCGGTCGAGGTCCGCCGCGGTCGCGTACCCGTAACCGACGGCCTGCTCCGCGAACGCGGAACGGGTGACGCGCTCCGCCCAGGTGCCGCTCCACCGTGCCCGGTCGTCTGGGCTCGCGTAGCACCATGCCGACGCCGTGCAGGCGACGTCGGTGAAGCCCGCCGCGCGCGCCCACACCTGGAGACGGCGGCCGGCGTCGGGCTCGCCGCGATTGTGCGTGGCGACCCGGTGGTACAGGGCGAGCCACTCGTCCAGCTCGGGCACGTCCGGGTGCCAGGTCATCGCCGCGTAGTCGGCGTCGCGCGCCGCGACGACGCCGTCCGCCGCGACCACGCGGCGCATCTCGCGCAGGGCGGCCACCGGGTCGGCGAGGTGCTGCAGCACCTGGTGGGCGTGGACGACGGCGAAGGCGTCGTCGGCGTACGGGAGGGCGTGGACGTCGGCGACCTCGAAGCGCAGGTTCGTGAGACCGCGCCCGGCCGCCACCCGCTCGGCCGCCTCGAGGATGTCTGCGGACGCGTCGATCGCCGTCACCGTGCCCGGTGCGACGAGTGCCGCGAGGTCCGCGGTGATCGTGCCCGAGCCGCAGCCCACGTCGAGTAGCGACGCCCCCGGCCGGAGCCGGTCGGTCAGGTAGGCGGCCGAGTTGGCCGCGGTACGCCACTCGTGCGACCGACGCACCGACTCGTGATGACCGTGTGTGTAGACCTGATGCTGCGGCATGCCCGGAGTCTACGACAACGTCTCAGAGTTCGGGAGAGATCGTCTCGTTATTCGGACGCCGCCGCGGGAGGCTGGAAGTCACCGGCGTCGACCCGGAGCACACGCAGGGCGTCGAAGACCTCGGTGCGGTGGGTGTCGTCGAGTGCGCCGAGGCCGAAGTCGATGCCCATCAGCTCCTTGGTGGCGTGCCTGACGACGTCGCGCCCCTCGGACGTCACCGACGCGAGCACGCCGCGACCGTCCGCGGGGTTGGGGCGGCGCGAGACGTAGCCCTGCTTCGCCAGCCGGTCGATGATATTGGTCGCGCTCGTCGGGTGCACCATCAGCCGCTCACCGATCACGCGCATCGGCAGCTCGCCGGTGCGGCTGAACACCAGCAGCACGAGTGCCTCGTAGCGGGCGAACGTCAGGCTGTACGGCCGCAGCAGCTCGTCGTACCTGGTCAGCAGCAGCTGCTGTGCCCGCATGATGGACGTCGCGACGCGCATCGCGCTCGACTGTCCGAAGTGGTGCCGCCAGTGCTCGCCGGCGACGGCGATCGGGTCGAAGGGAAGCCCGAGCTCCTTGCGCGCCATCGCGTCAGCTCTCCACCTGGGCGACGTCGCGGACCGCCCCCGTCGACGCGGACGTGGTCAACGCAGCGTAGGCGCGCAGCGCCGCCGTCACCGGGCGATCACGGTCACGCGGGCGGTAGCCGCCGAGCTCGGCGAGCAGCCGCTCGCGCCTGCGGTCGAGCTCCGCGGCGTCGACGTCGAGAGCGACCCGGCGTCGCGGGATGTCGAACGTGATCAGGTCCCCGTCGTGGACGAGCGCGATGACGCCGCCCGCCGCGGCCTCGGGCGACACGTGTCCGAACGACAGGCCCGAGGTACCGCCGGAGAAGCGGCCGTCGGTGACGAGGGCGCACGTCTTGCCGAGCCCACGGCCCTTGAGGAACGCCGTCGGGTAGAGCATCTCCTGCATCCCTGGCCCGCCACGCGGCCCCTCGTACCTGATGACCACCACGTCGCCAGGCTCGATCCGGCCACCGAGGATGCCCTCGACCGCGGCGTCCTGGCTCTCGAACACCTTCGCCGGCCCGGTGAACGTGAGCAGCGACTCGTCGACGCCCGCGGTCTTCACGACGCAGCCGTCCTCGGCGAAGTCGCCCCACAGCACCGCGAGACCGCCGTCGGCGGAGTACGCGTGCGCGACGTCGCGGATGCACCCGTTCTCGGCATCGAGGTCGAGCGACCCCCACCTGACGTCCTGGCTCATGCCCTCCGTCGTCCGCACACCGGCCGGCGCGGCGTGGAACAGCTCGACGGCCTCGGGCGCCGGCTCCTCGGCCCGGACGTCCCAGCGGTCGAGGTACTCCCCCAGCGACGCGCCGTGCACGGTGTGCACCTTGTCGTGCAGCACGCCTGCGCGACGCAGCTCACCCAGGATCGCCGGGATGCCACCCGCCCGATGGACGTCCTCGATGTGGTACTTCTGCGAGTTGGGCGCGACCTTGCACACGCACGGCACGCGACGCGACACCTCGTCGATGTCGGGCAACGCGTAGTGGACGCCCGCCTCGTGCGCGGCGGCGAGCAGGTGCAGCACCGTGTTCGTCGACCCGCCCATGGCGACGTCGAGGGCCATCGCATTGTCGAACGCCTCACGCGTGGCGATCGCCCGCGGAAGCACGGTCGCGTCGTCGTCCTCGTAGTAGCGCCGCGCCAGCGACACGACGGTACGCCCGGCGTCCTCGTACAGCGCGCGTCGCGCGACATGGGTGGCGAGCGTCGTGCCGTTGCCCGGCAGCGCCAGCCCGAGCGCCTCGGTGAGGCAGTTCATCGAGTTCGCGGTGAACATTCCGGAGCACGACCCGCACGTCGGACACGCCGACTCCTCGATACGCCGCAGGTCGGAGTCGCTGACCTCGGCATCGGCCGACGCCGACATCGCGTCGACCAGGTCGAGCTTGTGCGTGGCACGACCGTTCACGGTGACGGTCTTGCCCGCCTCCATCGGCCCGCCGGACACGAACACGGTCGGGACGTCGAGCCGCATGGCCGCGATGAGCATGCCCGGCGTGATCTTGTCGCAGTTCGAGATACACACCAGGGCGTCCGCGCAATGCGCATTGACCATGTACTCGACCGCGTCGGCGATCACCTCCCGACTGGGCAGGGAGTACAGCATGCCGCCGTGCCCCATGGCGATCCCGTCGTCGACCGCGATCGTATGGAACTCCCGCGGCACGCCGCCCGCCTCACGCACCGCACCGGCGACGACCTCGCCGACCGCCTGCAGGTGCACGTGACCGGGCACGAACTGTGTGTAGCTGTTGGCGATCGCGACGATCGGACGGTCGAAGTCGTCGTCCGTCATGCCGGTCGCGCGCCACAGCGCACGCGCGCCTGCCATGTTGCGTCCATGCGTCACCGTGCGGGAGCGGAGCGGGGGCAAGGTCGTTCCCTTCTGACGTTGACCGGACCCTGAGACGCCATTCTCGCACTCCGGATGATCGGGAGCCGTTGACGATCCCCGCAAGACCGGCAGCCCGACGTACGCGGACTCCGACAACACGAGCGGTGGCACCGCGTCAGGTGTCGCCATAGTCGTGGGGATGTTGGGTGTACTCGCGGCCCGCGGGTGAGGTCCAGGTGACCGATCCGTCGGGGTGGGCCTTCAGGGACCAGCCGGTGTTCTCGTCTTTGAGCCGGTGGTGAGTCGGCGGCGGGAGTTGCACCCGCCGCCGCTCGTAGAACCGTGCGTGACACTCTCGCGTCACACGGCTCCCGTCGTCGAGCCGC
>WHST01000031.1 GCA_009379955.1 Streptosporangiales bacterium
CACCCGCGAAGTGCCTTTCTCCAAGAGCAACAGGACCGTCGACAAGTCCCAGTTTCCCTTGCAGACAAGGCACTTTCGCATCACCACACCCCGTGTCGCCCCACCAGGTGTGAAAGACCGAGGTTAACGTGATCAACGGGGCGAGCGGGCAGCCGTGAGGGCGGCGCGGAGGCGGCGGCGGAGGCCGGCGAGGGCGGCGCTCACCGCAAGGCGCAGAGCGCCGGCGCGGCGCGGCGGCGGCGCCTCACCGGTGGCGGCGGAGGAGTCAACGGCCGCGCAGAAGTCCTCGAACAGTCGCCGGCTGACGTCGCCGGCGAGTGACCGGCCGAACTGCGCGACGCGACCTGACAGATAGACGTCGGCCTCGGCGCGTAGCCGGGTGCCCGTGCCCGCCGGCTCGGCGGCGAGGGTGATGACCGCCTGGGTGGCACTGCCGCCGGTGTCCTCGCCGCGGGCGAGCACGCGCAGCCGGCGTGCGCCGGCGTCGCGCTCGACGACCTGGGCGACACCGTGGAACGCCAGCCGCACCGGGCCGAGCGACACCTTGGCCCGGCCGCGGTACCTGTCGTCGCCGAGCACCTCGGTCAGCTCCGCACCTGGCAGGCACCCGGCCAGCCGCTCGATGTCGTCGAGCACCTGCCACACCGACTCGACCGGGGAGCCGAGGTCGCTGGTGACGTCGACGGTGGTGGTCGGCTCGCCGGCGGGCATGGCGAGTCCGGCGGACGCAGCATCGGGCGCGGACGCCTCCTCGGCACCGCTGTTCCCCGGTGCACCCGCGACGGCTCCGCGCCGGCCGACGAGCGTCCGCTGACCGCACGCGCGCGGACCCGGCACACCGTCCGGGTACGCCTGCGCGACGTCGGCGACCGCGGCGACGATGTTGCGGTAGCCGGTGCAGCGGCACAGCACCCCCGACAGCTCGACGGGGAGGTCTTCGGCGTCGATCGCGGTGCCCGCCTCGCCGTTCGCGAGCAGGTCGTACGAGCTGACCACGAAGCCCGGCGTGCAGAACCCGCACTGCAGCGCGTGGTGGTGGGCGAACGACCGCTGCAGCGGATGCTGGTCGTCCGGCGAGCCCATGCCCTCGATCGTGACGATCTCCGCGCCCTCGCACTGCACGGCGAACAGCAGGCACGACCGCGCCGCTTCGCCGTCGACGAGCACCGTGCACATCCCACAGACACCGTGCTCGCAGCCCAGGTGCGTGCCGGTGAGGCCGACGTGGTCGCGCAGCGCGTCGGCGAGCGTGACGCGAGCCGGCACCGCGACGGTGACGTCGCTCCCGTTGACGGTGAACGAGACGGGGATCGTCTCGTCACGCGCCATCCGCACGGCCGTCATGCCACCTCCTTCGCCGCCGCGTACGCCGCGGCGGTCTCGCGGGCCGCGAGCACGGCGAACAGCCGCCGCCGGTACCCGGTCGACCCGTGGCCGTCGCCCGCGGTGTCGACGACGTTGCGCGCGAGCTCCCGGAACGCCGCGGGGTCGTCGAGGATGTCGCGCACGTCGCGGGTGACCGGCCGGTCGGAGACGCCGAACGCGGTGACGACCGCCTCGACCACGTCGTCGCCGTCGGTACGGACCCGCGTAGCGACACCGGCGAGCGCGAAGTCGCCGTGCCGCCTGGCGATCTCCGCGAAGCCGAAACCCTCGCCCCTACGCGCGGTCGGGAACTCCGCCGCGACCAGCACCTCGTCGTCGGCGACCACTGTCGTCATCGCGCCGGCGAAGAAGTCGGCGGCGCCGACCGTACGGCTGCCGCGCGGACCGGCCAGCTCGAGCCGCGCGCCGAGGCAGCACGCGACCGCGGGCAGCTCGGCCGCCGGGTCGGCGTGGGCGAGGCTGCCGCAGACGGTGCCGCGACTGCGCAGCTCGCGGTGCCCGACGAACGGCAGCGCCTTCGTGAGCAGCGGGACGGTACGGGACCGCGGGTCGCGCTCGACCCTGCGCTGGCGCACGGTCGCGCCGACGCGGAGCACACCGTCGACCTCGTCCATGGCGTCGAGGCCGTCCACCTCGTTGATGTCGACGAGCACCCCAGGACGTCCCAGCCGCATCGCCAGGACCGGCACCAGCGACTGGCCGCCGGCGAGCACCTTGCCCTCGTCGCCGGCGTCGGCGAGCTCGGCGACCACGTCGTCGAGCGTGGCCGGCCGGACGTAGGCGAACGGTGCTGCCTTCACGCGCGCGTCACCGCCCCCGGAACGTCGGCTTGCGCTTCTCGGTGAACGCGGCGACGCCCTCGGCGAAGTCGTCGGTGGAACGCAGCATTGCGTACGCCTTGCGCTCCAGCTCGATGCCCGTGTAGAGCGGCCCGTCGACACCCCTGTCGAGCACCTCCTTCGCCGCGCGCAGCGCGAGCGGGGAGAACCCCAACAGCGTCGTCACGAGATCCTCGGTCGCGGCGTCGAGCGCCTCCCGGTCGTCGCACAACCGCGCGACGATGCCCCAGTCGGCGGCCTGCTCCGCCTTGATGCGCGACGCCGTGAGGACGTGGTACTTCGCGCGGCTGAGCCCGATCAGTCGCGCGAGCCGTTGCGTACCACCGCTACCGGGGATCATGCCGAGTCGCATCTCCGGGAGCGCGAACTGGCTCCTGGTCGTCGCGAGCCTGATGTCGCACGACAGCGCGAGCTCCGTACCGACGCCGAAGCAGTAACCGTCGACGGCCACGACGACGGGCTTCGGGCTGCGCGACGGCGCCGTGACGTTGTGACCGAGGTCGGTGAAGTCGACCGGGTCGACCTCCATGAAGCCGGCGATGTCGCCACCGGACGAGAAGTGCTCGCCCGCCGAACGGATGACGACCACCTTGACCCCGTCGTCGCGGTCGAGCTCGGCGAAGTGCCTGCCGACCTTCTCACGCATCTCCCAGGTGATGATGGTCATCGGCCCGTTCGACAGCGTGAGGTACGCGACCCGGCCGTCATGGCCGCGCTCGACGGTGACTTCGCCACCGGTCAGTGCCATCAGTGCGTACCTCTTTCCGTGGGTTCCGATGCTCGTTCCAACAGCTCGTGCAGCACGTTGCCGTGCAACGGCAGCGACGTGATCTCGACACCGGCGGGCGCGACCGCGTCGGCCACCGCGTTGGCCAGCGCGACGGGGAAGCTCATGCTGCTCCCCTCGCCGCATCCCTTCGCGCCGAGTGGTGTCAGCGGCGACGGGGAGACGACGTGGTCAGCGACGAGGTCGAACGACGTCTCCGCCGACGTCGGGCACAGGTAGTCGAGGAAGGTGGCCGATGTCGGCTGCCCGCTGTCGGCGTACGTGAGCTCCTCGTAGAGTGCGCCGCCGAGCCCGTGTACGAGCGCGCCGTGCACCTGGCCGTCGAGCAGGCGCTGGTTCAGCACGGTGCCGGCGTCGTGCACAGTCGACAGGCGGTCGACGGTGATCTCGTATGTCTCGGGATCGATGCGCACGGCCACGATCTCGGCGACGAAGCCGTAGCAGAGGCTGGAGTTGATGCGGTCGTCCGGCGTCGCGGCCGAGGCCTGCGGCGGGCTGAACGCCGCCTCCTCGTTCAGCCGCGCGGGCACGTCCGGCGGCAGCGACCCGGGGTCCCAGTGCACGAGCCCGGCCGCGTGCCGGAACGCGACCGCACGCTCGTGGTCGTCGCGGTGCCGCACCGTGCCGTCGGCGAGCTCGAGGGCGTCGGCGTCCGCGCCGAGCATGACGCCCGCCGCCGCGCGGATCGTCGCGCCGATCCTGTCGGTCGCCTTCACCACCGCGCTCGTCACCAGTGGTGCGAACCGCGACGAGTAGCTGCCGGAGGTCACCGTCCACGACGTGGTGGCGGTGTCCATGGCGACGACGACGCGGACGTTCGACTCGGGGACTCCGAGCTGCTGCGCCGCGACCTGCCTGGCGGTCGTCGCGTGGCCCTGGCCCTGCGGCACGCTGCCGAGCTGGACGGTCACGACGCCCTGGAGGTCGACGGAGACGCGGACGTGCTCGGTCGAGCCGGACTTGTCCCGGCCCGGCCTGCGGTCGGCGGCGGGCGTGGCGAGGCCGACGTACCCGATGTTGGTGCCCGAGGGGTCGACGATCGTCGCGATGCCGATGCCGAACATCTCACCGCGCGCGCGTGCCTCGCGCTGCCGCTCGCGCAGCCCCGCGAGGTCGGCGTTGTCGACCGCCAGTTGCAACGCCTTGTCGTAGTCGCCGGAGTCGTACGCGCCGCCGGTCGGCGTCACGTAGGGGAACGACGTGATGAGGTTGCGCCGCCTGATCTCCACGACGTCGACGCCGGTGCGCTCGGCGACGGCGTCCATCAGCCGCTCGAGGCCGAAGTAGAGCTGCTGACCGCCGAAGCCGCGGTTGAGACCGGTCGGCGCCTTGTCGGTCACGACCGCCCGCGCGCGGATCTCGACCGCCGGGATCCGGTACGCGCCGGTGATGTTGCCGAAGCAGCGGTACAGCGTGCTCGGCTCGGGCGGCCTGAGGTACGCGCCCACGTTGTCGACGAGGTCGACGCGCAACGCGGTGACGATCCCGTCGGCGTCGACGGCGGCGTCGAACCACATCACCCGGTCGGCACCGGCGGAGCTCGCCAGCAGGTGCTCGACGCGGTCCTCGGTCCACCGCACGGGCGTGCCCGCGTGCTTGCTGGCGAGCGCCATCAGCACGACGTACGGGTAGATGCCCGCCTTGATGCCGAAGCTGCCGCCGATGTCGGCGGGCACGTGCAGGCGCATCCGCGAGACGGGCACGCCGAGCGCGCCGGCCATCACCGGCACCATCGTGAACGGGCCGTGGAAGTTCGCCCACGCCTCGACCGATGGGCCGTCGGCCTCGTCGCGCCACTGCGCCACCACGCTGTAGCACTCCATCGGCACGGACGAGTAGCGCGGGAAGTCGTACTCGCCCGACACCCGGTACGCCGCGGCGTCGAACGCGGCGTCGACGCCGCCGAAGCTGAACGTGCGGTCGGTGGCGACGTTGGACCCGGCGTCGTCGTGCAGCCGCGGCGCGTCGCCGGCCAGCGCCGCGCGCGTGTCGACCACGGGCGGCAGCTGTTCGTACTCGACCTCGACGAGCTCGGCCGCGTCCTCGGCGGCGTAGCGGTCACCCGCGACGACCACGGCGACCGGCTCGCCGACGTACCGCACCTTGTCGACGCCGGTCGGGTAGTAGGGCATCGGCGTCGGCACCGACAGCGGGAACGGGCGCAGCGCAGCGCGTACCTCGTCGGGCCCGACCACCGCCGCGACGCCGGGATGGCGTCGCGCGCGCTCCAGATCGACGCGCACGATCCGCGCGTGTGGGTGCGGGCTGCGCACGACCGCGGCGACAAGGCTTCCGGGTAATGGGTCGAGGTCGTCCAGGAAGCCGCCGCGTCCGCAGACGAGCGGGCCGTCCTCCACGCGGCTCGCGACCCATTCGGGCACGGTGGCCTCAGCCACGAGGGCTCTCCGCGGACGTCTCGGCGAGCGCCTCGTACTCGCCGGCCACGAGCGTGCGACGCAACGTCTTGCCCACCGCGGACCGCGGCACTGCCGAGATCGCGACGACGCGCTTCGGCCGCTTCAGCGACGGCAGACCCGACCCGCCGCGGGCGTACGTCAGTGCGCGCTCGACGGCCTCGGCCGGGGTGAGCCCGTCGGCGGGGACGACGAACGCGGTGACCGCGCTCCCCCACCGCTCGTCGGGCAGGCCGACGACGCAGACGTCGGCGATCGCGGGACACGTGAGCAGCGCCGCCTCGATCTCGTCGGGGTAGAGGTTCTCGCCGCCGGAGTTGATCATGTCGTCGACGCGGCCGCTGACCCACAGGTCGCCGTCCTCGTCGTACGTGCCGAGGTCGCCGGTGAAGTACCAGCCGTCGCGGATCGCCTTGGCGTCGGCATCGGGCCTGCGCCAGTAGCCGGCGAACGCCTCGGGACTCTCCATCGACGCGCACACCTGCCCCTGCTCACCGCCCGCGACGAGGTCGTGCGGCGACGCGCCGGGCTCGGGCGAGACGAGGCGGACCCGGGAGTAGATGCCAGCGCGGCCAGCGCAGCCCGGCTTCGCCGCGGAGTCGGGGCCGATGGTGAAGGTGTAGATCTCGGTGCTGCCGAAGTGGTTGACGAACGCGTCGGGACGTACGGCGTCGGCGAGCTCGGCAGCGAGCGCCGGTGCCATGGCCGCGCCCGCGTACGCGAGCCGGCTCAGCGACGGCAGCGAGCCGAGCCGTCCGGTGCCCGCGAGCGACCAGAAGATCGTCGGCACGAGGTAGAGCGCGCCGATGCCCTCCCGGCGGATCAGCTCGACCGACTCGTCGGCGTCGAACCGCGCCTGCGGCACCCAGGTGCCGGCCGCGAGGATGCTGGCGAGCAGCGTGCGCAGGCCCATGGTGTGGAAGAGCGGCATGACGCCGAGTGTGACCTCGCCCGGGCGGTGCTGGGTCTGGATCAGGTGGGCGCTCGCGGCCGCGTGCTCGGCACGGTGCGAGCGCGGCACGCCCTTCGGTCGCCCGGTCGTGCCCGAGGTGTAGAGCATGACGCTGACGTCGGACTCCGACGGACGCTGGGGCAGGTCGTGGTCGACCTGGTCTGCGGCGAGCCGCGCGATCTCGTCCACGTCGCGCCTGACCACGCCGGTGGCCTCGCGCATCGCCTGGTCGGCGCGCTCGGCGCTGTCGTCGTCGGTGACATACAGGACGGGCTCCGCGTCGGACAGGCAGTACCCGAGCTCGGCCGCACCGAACCGCGTCGACAGCGGGACGGAGACCGCGCCGAGCTTCTGCGCCGCGAGGTGCAGGCTCGCGAGCGGCTCGCCGCCCACGAGCGAGAGCGCCACCCGGTCGCCACGGCGGACGCCGAGCGACGCCAGGGCACGGGCGAGCCGGTTCACGTGGGCGTCCCACGCCGCGAACGTCATCGGGGCGGGGCCGCCCACGGCCCGGCGCGCCGGATAGCGCTCGGCCGTCCACGAGAGGGCGGTGGCCAGGTCCACGGCGGCTCTCCCCTGCAGGCGTCCCAATGATCTGTAGCAGACGATACGCTCCGTACGTTACGCTGGCAAACGTGGTGACCGGGAGGCTGTCGACGACCTCGTACGTCGTGCTCGGCATGGTCGCGCTGCGTGGCCCGTCGACCTCGTACGACCTCAAGCGCGCCGTCGGCAGGTCGATCGGCTACTTCTGGCACTTCCCCCACGCCCAGCTGTACTCCGAGCCGCAGCGGCTGGAGCGGATGGGCCTGCTCGAGGCGTCGACCGAGGAGTCGGGCCGCCGCCGCCGCACGTACCGCATCACCGACGACGGACTCGCCGAGGTGCGGACCTGGCTCGGCACACCGACCAACGAGCACTTCCAGCTGCGCGACGAGGCCGAGCTCAAGCTGTTCTTCGGCGAGCTCGGCGACTCCGCACACGTGCCCGAGCTCGCGCGGCAGCAGGTGGAGCAGCACCGCCATCGCATCGCGGTGTACGAGGACATGCAGGCGCGGTACGGCGACGTGCCGGGCGTCGCGGGCCGCATGGTCACGCTCCGCCTCGGCCTCGAGATGGAACGTGCGGCCCTGCGCTTCTGGAGCGCGTTGGCCGAGCAGAGCGGCCAGCCCTCCCCGTAGGTTGGACGCCGTGCGCGTCACTTACCTCGGCATCCATCCGCTGAAGTCGACCCGGAGCATCGCGGTCGAGTCCGCCGTGGTCGAGCCGTGGGGACTGGCCGGCGACCGGCGGTGGGCGGTGGTCGACGCGGACGGCGGCAAGGTGACCGCGCGGGAGGAGTCCGCACTGCTGCGCGTCACGGCCGCCCCGGAGGCCGGCGGCGCACTCACGCTGACCGCACCCGACACCCCGCCGCTGACCGTCAAGCCGCCGGAGTCGGGCGAGCGGGTGCCCGTCGGGTTCAGGAACCTCGACCACGCGCTCGCCGCGGGCGACGACGCCGACGCGTGGCTCACCCGGCAGATCGGCCGCCCCGTACGGCTGGTCTGGCTCGACGACCCGTACCGCCGCGCGGTCGACGGCGCGCACGGCGGGTTGCCGGGCGAGGCGGTCACGCTGGCAGACGCCACACCTCTGCTGCTGACAGCGACGGCGTCGCTCGACCGGCTGAACGAGTGGGTCGCCGAGACCGCCGCCGGTCGCGGCGAGTCGGCTCCCGACCCCCTGGTGATGCGGCGCTTCCGGCCGAACGTCGTGGTCGACGGCGAGACCCCGTTCGCCGAGGACGACTGGACCGGCCTCCGCATCGGCGAGGTGGACTTCCGCGTCGCCTCGCTCTGCGACCGCTGCGTCATGACCACGATCGAGCCCGACACGCTGGCGCGGGGGAAGGAACCCCTGCGTACCCTCGCCAAGCGCCGTCGCTGGGACGGCAAGACGTGGTTCGGCGTCCGCCTCGTCCCTCGCACCACGGGCGAGATCCGTGTCGGCGACTCGGCCAGGTCCGGGTGACCGATGCGTTTCGCCGCGCCGACCGGTCTGTACGGCTGACGTTCGACACACTCGCGATGGCAAGGACACGACGATGACAGGAAGCGATCGCACCCCACACGGCAAGGGCGCGTTGGACACGGAGTTCACGGCACCACTGACGAAGAGTCCCAGCGAGGGCGGCTGGACCTACGTGGTGATGCCCGGGTCGGCCGACTACTTCGGCACCCGGGGCCTGGTCAAGGTCCGCGGAACCGTTGACGGGCACCCGTTCCGGAGCTCGTTCATGGCCCTGGGCGACGGCACCCACAAGCTGCCGGTGCGGGCCGACGTCCGCAAGGCGATCGGGAAGGACACCGGCGACGAGGTCACCGTGCACCTCGAGGAGCGGATCGACTGAGGCCGAGCAGGACCCGGCACGGCTCGGCCGCCCCGAACGCGGTGAGGGGCACCCTCACCGCGTCGTGGCACGGTGAGGGTGCCCCTCACGGGTTCAGACCCGGCCGCCCCGGACCCCGCTCCTACGCCCCAGGCGCTGCGGGGTCGGGTTGCCGGCCGGGACGGACCGTGCCGGTCTCGTAGGCGAGCACCACCAGCTGGGCCCGGTCGCGCGCCTCTGTCTTGGTGAGGATGCGGCTGATGTGCGTCTTCACCGTGAGCGGGCTGAGGACGAGGTCGTCGGCGATCTCGTCGTTCGAGCGGCCGAGCCCCACCTGCCTCAGCACCTCGCGCTCCCGGTCGGTGAGCATCGCGACCCGCTCGTGCGCTCTGTCGTTCGGGTCGGGCTGGTCGAGGAAGCGTGTGATGACGGCGCGGGTCGCCCCGGGCGACAGCAGCGCCTCGCCGCCGGCGACCGTGCGGATGGCGTCGAGGAGGACGTCGGGCTTGACGTTCTTCACCAGGAAGCCGCTCGCGCCCGCACGCAACGCGCGCACGACGTACTCGTCGATCTCGAACGTGGTGAGCACGAGCACGCGCACACCGGCGAGCGTCTCGTCGGCGGCGATGCGCTCGGTCGCCTCGAGGCCGTCCATCACCGGCATCCTGATGTCCATCAGCACCAGGTCGGCCCGCCGGGTGCGCGTCAGCTCGAGCGCCTCGAGGCCGTTGCTCGCCTCCCCCACCACCTCGAGATCGTCGGCGGAGTCGACGAGCACCCGGAACCCGGCGCGCACGAGCTCCTGGTCGTCGACGAGCAGCACTCTGATCGTCACGAGCCGCCCTCCGAAGTGAGCATCGCAGCGAGAACGAGAGCCGCACGCCGCGCACCGACCGCGCGTGAGCGAGGAGCGGAGCGGAGGAGGGCGGCGGGGAGTACAGTCATCGTCGCTTTCCCCCGGACAGGTGGACGGCGACGCGGTAGCCGGGATGGGCGGGCCCGTCGTCGACGGTGCCGCCGAGTGCGTGTACGCGTTCACGGATGCCGATCCGTCCATGTCCTTCGGGCGGCGGGTCGGTCGAGCCGACTCCGTCGTCGCGCACCTCGAGGTCGAGGCCGTCGTCGTCGACGTCGATCCGGACGTCGACGGTCTGCGCGTGCGCGTGCTTGAGCACGTTGGTCAACGCCTCCTGCAGCACGCGGTACACCACCAGGCCCACCTCGGCCGGCACCTCGGCCACCGTTCCCGACACGTTCGACGTCACCTCCAGGCCGGACGACCGCAGGCCGTCGAGCAACTCGGCGACGTCGCGCAGGCCCGGCGCGGGTCTCGTGGGCGCGGCCTGGTCGCCGTCCTGGCGCAGCACGTCGAGCGTGGCACGGAGCTCGGTGAGCGCGGCATCGCTCGCGTCGTTGATGTGAACGAGCGCCTGCTTCGCCTGCGCGAGGTCACGGTCGATGACGTGCGCGGCGACACCGGACTGCACATTGATGACGGCGATGCTGTGGGCGAGGATGTCGTGCAGCTCGCGGGCGATCCTGATGCGCTCCTCGGCGACCTGACGCCGCGCCTCCTCCTCCTTGGTCTCCTCCGCCCTGCGTGCGCGTTCCTCCGCTTCGGCGAGGTACGCCCTGCGGTTGCGCACCGCCTCCGCGAGCGCGGGCGGGAGCGCGATCCAGATCAGCACGCCGATCGTCTCCGGCCACCTGCCAGGCGACAGGACGAACATGGGCGTCACGAGCACGGCGGCCGTCGCGGCGGTGGACACGACCCACGTCCGGCGATCGGTGACGAGCGAGAGGTTGAACAGGGCCATCATGATCGGCACGGCGGTGACCCCGCTCTCACCGGTCGCGACGACCGCGACCACGCCGGTCGCGACCACGAACGCGAGCACCGCTCGCGGGTAGCGCCTCCTGCACGGCAGTGCCGCGATCGCCAGGAGCGGCAGCACGACCGTCCAGCCCGGCAGGTCGAACGGGCCGCCGTCGAACTTGTGCGGTGGCCGCGCCTCGAAGGCGCCCGCCGGCAGCAGCGCGGCCAGGACGTACGGCGCGACGCACGCCACGGCGACGACGGGGAGCAGGACGGCGTCCCGCGCCCGCCCGTCGAGCAGGCGTGACGGTCGCGACGGTGTGGCCACGACGCCAGGGTAGGCGCACCGTGCGTCACCGCCATCGTCCTGTGCGTGTAACACGAGGCGGCCGCGTACTCCGAGGGATGTACGTGCCGGCGTTCCTGATCATCCCGTGCGCAGACGCGCACCCACGTCCACCGTCTCTAGCGTCGTGGGCACCGTCGCCGTCGAGAGGGAACCCATGTTCAAGCTGGCTCGGCTGAGCCTCGCGAACCGCGCCATCGTCGCCCTGGCCTCGCTCGCGATCATCGCCTTCGGCGTGTTCGCGACCTTCGCGACCAAGCAGGAGCTCATCCCCTCGCTCGCCATGCCGAGCGCGACGGTCACCGCCGCCTACCCGGGCGCGTCGCCGCAGATCGTCGAACGCGAGGTGACCGAGAAGGTCGAGGCGGCGATCAGCGGCGTCGACGGACTCGAGTCGCGCACGTCCACGTCGAGCAACGGCGTGGCGATGGTGCAGGCGGAGTTCACGTACGGCACCGACATCGAGGACGCGACGAGGGACCTCACCGAAGCGGTCGACAGGATCCAGAACGACCTGCCCGAGGACGTCGACCCGCAGGTGCAGTCGGGCAACACCGACGACTTCCCCGTCGTGCTGCTCGCGGCGTCGTCGGACGCGGGCGAGCGCGCGCTCGCGCAGCGGCTGGACGACATCGCCGTCCCCGAGCTGCGCGGCATCGACGGCGTCCGGGACGTCCAGGTCACCGGCGCGAGGGACGAGCGGCTGCTCGTCACGCTCGACCAGGACGAGCTGCGGAAGAAGGGCCTGACCGCCGACGCGGTGAGCCAGGCGCTGCAGGCGAACGGGGTGAGCATCCCGGGCGGCGAGCTGACCGACGACGGCACGACGCGGTCGGTCGAGATCGGGCGGTCGTTCGACACGCTCGGGGAGCTGAGGGACCTCGAGATCATGCCGGCGTCGGCACCTCCGCGGGCCGAGCCCGGTCGGCAGCAGACGCGACCGACACCCGTACCGCTGTCGGACGTCGCGACGGTGGCGGAACAGCTCGAGCCGACGTCGACGATCACCCGCACCGACGGCGACCGGACGCTCGGGTTGATGGTGACCAAGACGAGCGATGCCAATACCGTCGACGTCGCGAACGCGGTCAAGGACGAGCTCGCCGACCTCGAGGACCGGCTGGGCGACGGAGCGAAGCTGACGGTCGTCTTCGACCAGGCACCCTTCATCGAGGACTCCATCGAAGGGCTCGCGACGGAGGGCGGCATCGGACTGCTCTTCGCCGTGCTGATCATCCTCCTCTTCCTGCTGTCGTTCCGCTCGACGATCGTCACCGCGCTGTCGATCCCGTTCTCGCTGCTCGTCGCGGTGGGCGGCCTGTACGCGGGCGGGTACTCGTTCAACATCCTCACCCTCGGCGCGCTCACCGTCGCCGTCGGTCGCGTGGTCGACGACTCGATCGTGGTGCTGGAGAACATCAAGCGGCACCTCGGCTACGGCGAGGAGAAGAGACGCGCGATCCTCGACGGGGTGCGCGAGGTCGCCGGTGCGGTGACCGCGTCGACGCTGACGACCGTCGGCGTGTTCCTGCCCATCGCGATCGTCGGCGGGCAGGTGGGCGAGCTGTTCCGCCCGTTCGGCGTGACGGTGACGATCGCGCTGCTCGCCTCGCTGCTGGTGTCGCTGACCATCGTCCCGGTGCTCGCCTACTGGTTCCTGCGGTCGAGCACCGCCGCTCCGGAGGAGCAGGCGCGGATCGAGGCGGCGGCGGTCGAGAAGGAACGCCGCAACCCGCTACAGCGCGCGTACGTGCCGGTCATCACGTGGGTGACGAAGCACCGCGTGACGACGATCGCCGCCGGCCTGGTGGTGTTCGCCGCGACCGTGGCCGCGGTGCCGTTGTTGCAGACGAACTTCCTCGGCTCGATGGGCCAGAACTTCTACCAGGTCACCCAGACCATGCCGGTCGGCACCTCCCTCGCCGAGACCGACGAGGCCGCGAAGAGGGTCGAGGGCGTGCTGTCCGACCTCGACGACGTCGAGTCGTACCAGGCGACCGTCGGCGGCGCGGGCGACTTCGGCGGCTTCGGCGGCGGTGGCGCCACCAACGAGGCCACGTTCAGCGTCACCACCGGCGAGGAGACCGACCAGGAGGCGTTCAAGGACGACCTTCGTGAGCGGCTCGACGACCTCGACGGTGTCGGCGACGTCCAGCTGTCCGACGCGGCCGGGCCCGAGGGCGGGTCGAGCGGCATCGAGGTGGTCGTGCACGCACCGGACGACGACGCGTTGCGCACCGCCACCGAGCGGGTGGAGAACGCGGTGCGCGACACCCCGGACACCACCGAGGTCACGAGCAACCTCGCCGCGGACCTCCCGACCGTCCAGGTCGACGTGGACCGCACGGAGGCGGCGGAGCGGGGCCTCTCGGAGGCGCAGATCGGTCAGGCGATCAGGGACGCATTCGAGGGCAAGGAGGCCGGCAGCGTCGTCATCGGCGGAGAGGCCCGCGACGTGCTGCTGCGCGACACCAAGGCGCCGGGATCGGTGTCGGCGATCCGCGACTTCGAGGTCACGAGCCCGGCCGGAGGGGACGTGCGCGTCGGCGACGTCGCGACCGTGCGCGAGATCGAACGTCCCGCCGAGATCACCCGTACCGACGGCGAGCGGACGGCGACCGTCACGGCGACGCCGGTCGCCGACGACACCGGCGCGGTGAGCACGGCCGTCCAGGAACGGCTGGACGACGTCGACCTTCCGGAGGGCGCGAGCTGGGACCTCGGCGGGGTCAGCCAGGACCAGGACGAGGCGTTCCAGCAGATGCTGCTGGCGCTCGCCGCCGCGATCCTCATCGTGTTCATGGTGATGGTGGCGACGTTCCGCAGCATCGTGCAGCCGTTCATCCTGCTGGTCTCGATCCCGTTCGCGGCGACCGGCGCGATCGGGCTCCTGCTGGCGACCGACACCGCGCTCGGCGTGCCCGGCCTGATCGGCCTGCTGATGCTGGTCGGCATCGTCGTGACGAACGCGATCGTGCTCATCGACCTGATCAACCAGTACCGGCATCAGGGGATGACAGTGCGCGACGCCGTCGTCGAGGGCGCACGCAGGCGACTGCGGCCCATCCTGATGACCGCGCTCGCGACGATCTTCGCACTGCTGCCGATGGCCTTCGGCCTCACCGGCGGCGGGGTTTTCATCTCCCAGCCGCTCGCGATCGTCGTGATCGGCGGGCTGGTCTCGTCGACACTGCTGACCCTGGTGCTCGTCCCGACGCTCTACACGATGGTGGAGGGCGCCAAGGAACGCCGGCAGCGACGTCGCGCCGAGCGCGGCCGACACGGCGACGGCCGAAAGGCGGCGACGCGCGGCGACGAGGCGGACCTGTCCATGGCCGATCTGACGGCACCGCGACCGGACGACGACCCCGTCCCTGCGCCGCAGGTCGTGGTCGCGAACGGCCGCGCGGAGACGGAGCCCGGGGAGACCAGGCACGAGGCGACCGTCCCGGTGCCGACGTCGCGTGACGACGACGGCGACGGCACCGTCAGCGTCGGCGTGCTGCAGGTCGAGGTGCTGGTCCGCACGACGAACAGCACCCGTCACTGACCGGCATCGAGGCGCAGGATGCCTTCCACCACGTCGCTGTCGGCCACCAGGATGGTGCACATGCCGCTGGTGAGGGCGGCGTGTGCGACCGCCGCCTTCTCGACTCCCGACGCGACCGCGATCGTCACCGGTGCCTGGCGGATCTCGTCGAGCGAGAGCGCCACCGTGCGCGCGCTGAGCTCGTCGGACACCTCCCTGCCGTCGGCGCCGATGAAGCGACCGAGCACGTCACCGACGGCGCCGACGGCGCGGAGTCGTGCCACGTCCTTGGCGGACAGGTAGCCGGACTCCACGAGGACGGAGTCGGCGGACAGGGCGCCGAGGGAGAAGAGCAGGACGTCGGCTCCCCGCGCCGCCTCGAGCACCTGCTTGACCGAGTCGTCGGCCTCGATCACCTGGCGGGTGGCGGCCGACCCGACGATCGCCGGCGCAGCGAGGAGCCGCACCGAGCCGGGGCCCTGCCGTGCCAGCTCCGCGGCGACCGCTCCGCCGGAGGGGTTCCGGCCACGCGTGACCGCCCCGTTGACCTGCACGACCTCGACACCCCTGGCCCAGCCGGGTGCGACGACCGCGGCCAGTTCGTCCATGGTGCGTCCCCAGGACACGCCGACCATCGAGGGAACGGGTCGCAGGTCGCTGAGGCAGTCCGCCGCGGCCTTGGCGACGTCCCGCCGCTGCGTCTCGCCGTCGCCGTGGGCGGGCACGACGATCGCCTGCCGCACCGCGTACCTCGACTGCACCTGCGCCTCGAGGTGCCGCAGACGCGCGCGCGGGTGGACGATCTCGATCTTGACGATGCCCTGGTCGCGCGCCTCCTTCAGCATCCGCCCCACCTTCCACCGGGTCAGGGTGAGGTGCTTCGCGATCTCCTCCTGCGTCATGGCGTGCTCGTAGTACAGCTCGGCCACCCGCAGCAACTCGAGGCCGTCTGAGGTAGCGCCCTGACCGTTCACACGCACGATGATGTCTCAGTCTCCTGCCGTGGACCACCAGGTCAGTCGTCGTCCGACCTGGGCAGGAAGAGCACCTTCGAGCTGAAGATCGATCGATCGCCCATGGCCGGGATGAGAGTGCCCACCTGGTCGAGGCCGGCCTCGTGGGTGATCATGAACTCCCACTTCAGGTCACCTCTGGCCAGGAAGCGGGTCGCGCTCGTCCACTCCTCCCCGGGGAAGGGAGCCGAGAACGAGTTCCAGGCGCCGTGCAGTGAGACCTCGAACCGCAGGAAGCGGTTGAACGTCGCCTCCTGGAGCGTCACCGGCGAGTTCGGGATGCCCACGAAGGTCACGTCGCCGTGGCGGGCGGCCAGGCTGACCGCCAGGTCGACGGCCGCAGACGCGCCGGCGGACTCCAGGACGACGTCGTACCCGTCGGGTGCGAACGCACGCGCCTCCTCGCCGTCGCTCACCGCGTGGTCGGCGCCGGCCTCGAGCGCCATCCTCGCCTTCTCCTCGTTCAGGTCCACCGCGACCACCGTGGCGGCTCCGCCGAGCCGCGCCCACTGCACGGCGAACAGACCGATCGGTCCGGCACCGACGACACACACGTGCTGGTCGATGCCGAGCTTGGTACGACGCAGCGCGTGCAGCGCGATCGCCGCCGGGTCGATCATGGCCGCCGCCCGAGGATCCAGGCCCTCCGGCATCACGAACAGGTTGCTCTTCGGTACGCAGACGTACTCCGCGTAGGCACCGTCGCGGCGGCTGCCGAAGTAGTCGTAGTCCTCGCACAGGCTGAACCGGCCGCGCTGGCACTGGTCGCACCGGAAGCACGGGATCATCGGCGGCACCGAGACCAGGTCGCCCACGCGCGCCTCGTGCACGTCCGCGCCGGTCTCGACGACGTGGCCGGAGAACTCGTGGCCGCAGATGAGCGGGAAGCGGTAGGTGCCCTTGTGCAACATCCGCGCCAGGTCGGAGCCGCATACCCCGCAGGCCGCCACCTTCACCAGTGCCTCGTCGGCGGTCGGCCTGGGCACAGGCACCTCGCTGAGGGTGATGTCACCAGGCCGGTTGAGCACTGCTGCCCGCATCGTGGTCATGGTGCCTCCGTGTCTCGCCGAGCGAAACGCTAGGAACCACGTCAACCGGCCGTCAACACCTGCGCAGAACCTTGCTCGGATGAGCAGTGGGTATTCGCTGGGGCGCGCCGACCAGCAGGCGGACGACGAGGAGCCACCTATCACTGCTCACATGAGCAAGATTCACGCGATCACGGCTCAGCTGTTGACGGGACCTGTGCTCATTCGTTGGACTCCCTTCTGCGACGCAACGCACGCGTCCGGGCCTGCGAGAGGAGGCGCGACCGCATGCTCGCCTACGCCTTCCAGCCCGGTGGCGCGATGGATCTCGCCCGTCACGAGGAGCCCCGCCTCCGCGCCGGCGACGTCCTCGTCGACGTGATCTCGGCGGGTGTCTGCGGCACCGACCTCAAGATCGCGCGGGGCGAGCACCGGCGCTTTCCTCCCGGGACGCATCGGATCCCGGGCCACGAGCTCGTCGGACGGGTGGCCACCGCCGGTGGGACGCCGACCGGTCCCGCCGTCGGCGACCTGGTGGCCGTGGCGCCGAACATGGCCTGCGACACGTGTGGTCCCTGCCGGCGTGGTCGCGGCAACCTGTGCGCGTCCTACGAGGCGTTGGGTCTCACTGTCAACGGCGCGTTCGCCCAGCGGGTGAGGATCCCGGCGAGAGCGGTCGCCCAGGGCAACGTCGTCCCGCTCGCCGCGGACGTCGATCCCGACCTGGCCGTGCTGATGGAGCCGGTAGCTGCCGTCCTCCGGGGTCTCGACGCCGTCGCGCTCGACAAGGGCGACACGTTGGTCGTCGCCGGGGCCGGTCCGACCGGGCTGATCGCGCTGCTGCTCGCCAAGCGGCGCGGCGTCGAGCGGGTGATCGTCAGCCAGCCCTCCGCCCACCGCAGGCACCTCGCCGGTGAGCTCGGCGCCGACCACACCCTCGACCCGACCGCGTGCGACGTGGTGGCGGAGGTCCGCCGCCTCAGCGGAGGCGAGGGCGCCGACGTCGTCATGGTGACCACCCCGGTCGGTCACGTCTTCGCGCAGAGCCTGGAGATGGCGGCCGTCGGTGGCCGGGTGAACTTCTTCGCGGGCCTGCCCCCTCGTGCCGGACGAGTCGAGCTGGACGCCAACCTGGTCCACTACCGCGAGCTGACCGTCACCGGCACCACGGCGAACACCACCGAGGACTGCCGTCGCGCACTCGACCTGCTGCTCGCCGATCCGGCGGTCTTCGCCCCGCTCGTGACCCACCGGTACCCGCTACGGGACGCAGAGCGCGCGTTCGCGGACGCCGCGGGCGGTGGTGCGCTGAAGGTGGTGTTGCACCCATGAGCGAGCCCGTCTTCGTCGCGTGCGACATGGGGACCACGCTCGTCAAGGCCGGCGTCGTGGACCTGTCGGGTACCGTCCTCGCCCAGGCCTCCGAGGAGTCCGACCTCACGCGTCCCCGGCCCGGCGTCGTGGAGCAGGACCTGCTGCAGATCGAGGCCGAGGCACATGCGGCGATCGGCCGCGCGGTCGCCGAGTCGGGGCGTGCCGCGGACATCGCCGGAGTCTCGTTCTCGAGCCAGATGTCGGGCATCGGCGCGGTCGGCGACGACTTCCGGCCCGTCGCCCCCTTCGACTCCTGGCTCGACTCCCGATGTGCCCAGGACATCTACGAGATGGCCGAGCACGCCCGGCGGGTCACCCAGCTGTCGGGCTGCCCACCGACGTACAGCCACGCCCCCAAGCAGCGCTGGCTGAAGCGGACCCACCCGGACGTCTACGCCAGGACACGGGCCTTCCAGGTGCCCGGCCCGTTCGTGGCCGCCCGGCTCGCGGGCCTCGACGTCGCGGACGCCTACATCGATCGCACGAACCTGTGCTTCGCGAACCTCTCCGACACCGAGCACGGCCGATGGGCCGACGAGCTCGTCGACCTGTTCGGCCTCGACCGCGAGAAGCTGCCGAGGATCGTCGCCCCGGAAGAGGTGATCGGCACCGTCACCCGCGCCTCGTCCACTGCGACCGGCATCCCCGAGGGCGTACCCGTCGTCGCCGGTGGAGGCGACCAGATCGTCGCCTGCCTGGGCGTCGGGGTCTCCAGTCCCGGTCGGGCGTCCGACTCCGCGGGGACCGCAAGCCTGTTCAGCGTCTGCCTGGACAGGTGGGCCCCGGACACCGACGCGATGAGCCTCATCACCTCGGTGTCGATCGTCCCTGGGCGCTACCTCGCGTTCGCGTTCGTCAACGGCGGAGGTCAGGGCCTCGAGTGGGTCCGTCAGGAGATCCTCGGCACCTCCGCCCCGGCGAAGGACGCGTTCGCCGACCTCGAGCGGATGGCGTCGGCGGTCCCTCCGGGGTCGGAAGGACTGCTGTGGCTGCCGCATTTCCAGGGCGGTGTCACGCCGCCCAAGCCGCACCTGCGCAGCGGTTGGATCGGCATCACCGGAGGACACTCGACCGGCCACCTCTACCGGTCCGTGCTCGAGGGGATCGCCTTCCAGTACGCGTCGTGGTCGGCACACGCGTCCGCGGCGATGGGGCGTCCACTGGAACAGGTGCGCACCATGGGTGGCGGCTCGAAGTCCGATCTCTGGGTGCGGATCAAGGCCGACGTCCTCGGCATCCCGTTCGTCCGGACGGCCGAGTCCGAGGCCGCGCTGCTCGGCAACGCCCTGCTGGCCGGGTCCGCCACCGGCCACATCGACGACCTGGTGTCGACCGCCGACGCCTGGAACGACTTCACCTCTCCGGTCGATCCCGACGAGAAGAGGCACGCGCTCTACGACCGGTACCGCCGGGTCTTCGACCACCTCAGTGCCGCGGTCGATCCCGTGCTCCACGAGCTGTCGGCGCTGTCCCGCGAGGCACCCCCGTCCTAGGCCTCCGGCCGTCACGCACCGCACCCCATCCGAGGAGTCCGATCATGAGCACCGCACGTCTCCGCCGTACCGTCGCGGCGATCACCCTCCCGCTCGTCCTCGTCGCGCTCGCGGCCTGCAACACGGCAGGTGGGGGCGGCGACGGCGGCAAGAAGATGGGAGTCACGGTCTCCAACAGCACCAACCCGTTCTTCGTGATGGAGTCGAAGACGGCCAAGAAGACCGGCGAGGACATGGGCCTCGACGTGCTCTCCCAGGAGGCCAAGGAGGACGTCAAGACGCAGTCGGACCAGATCGACCAGTTCGTCACCTCGCAGGTGGACTTCATCGTGATCGACCCGGTCGACTCCGACGGCGTCGGACCCGCCGTCAAGCGGGCGGTGGCGGCGGACATCCCGGTCGTCGGGATCGACTCGCAGACCGCGGGCGCCGACGTCTCGGTGACGACCGACAACACCCAGGCCGGCAAGGTCTCCTGCAAGTCGCTGGCCGAACAGCTCGACGGCAAGGGCAAGGTCGCCATCCTCGACGGCACCCCGATCTCCGCGGTCGAGGACCGCGTCATCGGCTGCAAGCAGGTCTTCGAGGACTACCCCGGCATCAAGGTCGTGTCGCACCAGCGCGGCGACAACAGCCGGGACAAGGCGCTCCCCGTGGCCACCGACATCCTCACCGCCAACCCGGACCTCGACGCGGTCTTCGCGATCAACGACCCCACGGCCACCGGCGTCGAGCTCGCCGCCAAGCAGAAGAACATGAAGATCATCATCACCTCGGTGGACGGCGCGAAGGCGGCGGTCGACTCGATCGAGAAGGGCGGCATGATCACCGCGACCGCCGCCCAGGACCCGGCCGCGCTGGCCAAGAGGGGCGTCGAGATCGGCGCGAAGCTGGCCGACGGCGAGAAGGCCGAGAAGCCTCTCATCGAGCTGCCGACCGAGCTCATCGACAAGAGCAACGCGGCCGACTACAAGCCCTGGGGCTGATCCGCATGGCTCCGTCGGACACCACCGTCGTCCGCATGTCGGGGATCGCGAAGGTGTTCTCCGGGGTGCGGGTGCTCGACGATGTCGACTTCGAGCTGCGGGCCGGCGAGGTCCACGCACTCGCGGGCGAGAACGGCGCCGGCAAGTCGACCCTGGTGAAGATCCTCGCCGGCATCCACGCACCGGACACCGGCCGGGTCGAGGTCGACGGCGAGACGCTCGTGCCCGACGTCCGGGCGGTACGCCGGGCGGGGATCGCGATCGTCCATCAGGAGCTGATGCTGGCGGACAACATGTCCGTCGCGGACAACCTCGCCATGGGACGCGAGCACCGGTCACGGATCGGCACCCTCGACCGCAGGCGCACCCGCGACGACGCGCGCAGGATGCTCGCGGAGGTCGGGGCATCGTTCGGCCCTTCGGTGGAGGTCGGCAGCCTGAGCACCGGCCAGCAGCAGCTGGTGGAGATCGCCCGAGCGCTGCTGGAGAGACCCAAGGTGCTGATCCTCGACGAGCCCACCGCGGCGCTCAGCGCCCCCGAGGTGGACAACCTCTTCCGGCTGGTCGGTGACCTCGGCCGCAGCGGTACGGCGATCGCCTACATCACCCACCGGATGGAGGAGATCACCCAGCTCGCCGACCGGGTCACGGTGCTGCGCGACGGCCGGCACGTCGTGACCGCGACCGTCTCCGAGACCACGCCGGAGAGCATCGTCGCCAGCATGGTCGGCCGTCCCGTCGACACCCTCTTCGGGGAGAGGCGGCACGACGTTCAGGAGACCGTCCTGTCCGTCCGCGGCCTCACCGACGGCCACATCGGCCCCGTCGACCTGGAGGTCCGGCGAGGAGAGGTGCTCGGCGTCGGCGGGCTCGTCGGCTCCGGCAGGTCCGAGCTGGCCCGCCTCATCTTCGGGGTCGACCGCGCCACCGCCGGCACCGTGGAGGTCTCCGGCCGGCGGGTGCGCCCCGGCTCTCCCGCCGCCGCCATGCGGGCGGGCCTGGCCTTCGTACCCGAGGACCGCAAGGCGCTCGGCCTCGTCCTCGACCACTCCGTCGAGTCCAACATGGTGCTCGCCAGCATGCCGTCGGTCTCCAGCTCCGGCGTGGTCCGGCGCACGCGCTCACACGCGGCGTGCCGGGAGGAGCGGGACCGGCTGCGCATCAAGATGGGTCCACTCGGCCAACCCGTGCGCCAGCTCTCGGGCGGCAACCAGCAGAAGGTGCTGCTTGCCAAATGGCTGCGCACCGAGCCCCAGGTGCTGATCCTCGACGAGCCCACCCGCGGCGTCGACATCGGCGCCAAGGCCGACATCTACCGGATCATCGACGACTGTGCCGCCCGCGGCATGGGCGTCGTCGTCATCTCCTCCGAGCTCCCCGAGCTCATCGGCCTGGCGGACCGTGTTCTCGTGATGCGGCGGAGCCAGGTCGTCGCCGAACTGCCGGGAGCGGGCCTGACCGAGGAGGCAGTCATGCAACCGGCCTTCGGCCTCACGGCCGGCAACGGAGAGGGAGCATCGTGATGAGCGACTTCGGATCGTCGGCGCCGCCGACCACGAAGCCGACGGCGACCAACGCGCCCGCGGAGAGCTCCACCTCGCTGATGGCGACCGTCGGGCGCAGCAACCAGATCGGTGTCGCTCTGGCGCTGGTCGCCCTGGTGGCCCTGATGGCGTTCATCGCGCCCTACTTCTGGACGACCGGCAACCTGCTCGAGGTGATGCGCCAGGTCTCCGCGATCGCGATCCTCGCCGCGGGAGGCACGTTCGTCATCCTCACCGCCGGCATCGACCTCTCCGTCGGCTCGGCGCTCGGGCTCTGCGCGATGGTCGCGATCGTCGCCGCGGACAACGGCCTCTCACCGTGGACCGCGATCCTGCTCTGCCTGGTCGCGGGGGTCGCGATCGGACTGGTCAACGGCGTCGTCACCGCGTTCCTGGCACTCCCCGCGTTCATCGTCACGCTGGCCGCGTTGACCTACCTCCGCGGCTTCGTCTACGTCGGCACCGGCGGCACCACGGTGACCCCCAGCGAGGTCGCGTTCTCGTGGATCGGCCAGTCCAGCCTGCTCGGCGTGCCCGTCGCCGCGTGGATCATGATCGTGGTCTACGCGGGCGGCTGGTTCCTGCTCAACCGCACGATCTTCGGCCGGCAGATCTACGCCATCGGCGGCAACGCCGAGGCCGCCAGGCTGAGCGGGATCAGCGTCCGGCGGGTCACGGCGATGGCCTACGTCATCTCCGGCCTGACCGCGGGCATCGCCGGGCTGATCATCGCCGCCCGCCTGCAGAGCGCCGTGCCCGACCTCGGCTCGGGCTACGAGCTCAACGCGATCGCCGCGATCGTGCTCGGCGGGACCTCGCTGATGGGCGGCCGCGGCTCCCTGGTGGGCACGCTGATCGGTGCCCTCTTCATCGGGGTGCTCTCCAACGGCATGACGCTGATGAACGTGGAGTCGTTCTACCAGCAGATCATCATGGGCTTCGTGATCCTGCTGGCCGTGCTGGTCGACCGCCTGCGCCGCAGAGGCGGTCGGCGCCTCGAGGGCTCCGGTTGACCGAAGGAACGTGATCAACGTGGAGGACCCTGGCGGGCATCCCTACGGGTGAAGGGTGACCACCTCGGCTGGGTCCCCAGCGTGGGGAACCGGTCACGTCCGTTGGAGGTGACGCACCGCTGCACATCGCGATTCGGGGTCCCACCGGCTGCAGCATGTCCGAACCCCGACTCACGATGTCAACACCACGGCACCCGCCCGCAACGCCCGTGCCAGGACCCGTGAGGGGCACCCTCACCGTGCCTGGGCACGGTGAGGGTGCCCCTCACGCCATCCTGGATCAACCGCTTCTCGGGGTGCCTCTCACACGCACTCCCTTCACCACCAGCCAGAGCGCCAGCGAGAGCTCGCCCACGAACGGGGGCAGCAGGATCCAGGGGAAGAGCACGTTCGACACCGAGGGCGCGAGGATCGACGCCAGACTGTTCACGAAGTAGCAGACACCCGCCGCGATCATCAACACGCCGATGAGGCGCGGCATGAGTCGCGAGCGCATGATCAGCACGCCAGTCAGCGTGCAGAAGCCCGCGAAGAAGAGGAGTGCGAAGCCGAAACCGGTCGCGAACTGTCCGATCTCGAGGTAGGCCAGCGCCTGCCGCTGCCCCTCGCCCAGCGCGCCGAGCGCGCCGCGCTCCTCGACCATCGCGAGCGGCACGTAGAGGTGGAGAAGGCTCACCGCCTCGATCGTCACGTCGACGAGCGTGAAGACGAGCGCCGCCCGGGCGAGCGTCGCCTGTACCGGCTTGAGCAGCCCGTAGAGGATGACGCCCACCAGCGCGGCGGCGATGAGGTAGAGAAGGTGGACCGCCAACCCCAGGCGCCACAGCTGCTCGCCCGCCGCGATCTCCCGTATCGTCGCCGCGGCGTCACCCGCCACGATCAGCGGTTCCCGCACGAACCCTTCGACGAACAAGCCGCCGGCGATCACGACGAGGTAGCAGAGGCCTGCGATCCGCGCCTGCCGCACCAGCGGTGTATGACGAGCCGGTTCACTCATGCGCCGTCACTCCCTCGACTCACTGTTCGGCCTCACGTGGCGACGACGCTGGGTCCGATACGAGAGTCTCCGCAAGCAGCGACGGCTCGGTGGAGGTGGCGGGAATCGAACCCGCGTCCTTCGGTGACAAGGCAGGGCTTCTCCGGGCGCAGCCGGTATGTCGTGTTACTCGGTCCCGGCAGTCCTACTGGCAAGCTGCCGACGAACCCAGCCGCTGTGCGCTGTCCCGTGCATGTCCCGCGGCCGGGCTAGCACGGTGAGCCTTCTCGCTGATGCCAGGATCCGGGCCGAAGGCACTCCCGGGCTGACACCTTCGCTAGCTCGCTTTAGGCAGCGAGAGCGAAGGAGTTGCGCTGTGAATTGGCGCTTATCTTTAGTGCAGCGCGTGGTTTGCGAGCTCAGCGCTACCATCCTCGGCCCGCTTCCCCTGCTTCGACATCCGAAGTCGAAACCGTTCACCCCCTATGCAGTTGTCCCCCCACCCTACCCAGCCGAGCGCCCCAGGCGCACCGGGTATCCGGATGGTGATGAGGGAAGCCGGGGGTCTGGGGCTGGGCCCCAGAAGAGAGACCCCCGTGGCGACGAAGCACCCCGAACTGCTCCGCGCCACGGGGGTGTGGGCGCCCGCCGGTGCCTGTAGCAGGCACCCACCGACGTCCTCCCGGGAGGACGTCATTCACAGGCAGTTCATTGCCCCCAATGCCGCCTGCACACACATCAACGCGCCGGCGGGCCAATTGGTTGTCGCGTCGGAGGAAGATTTTTCGCTCTGGTGTTACCACGACTACGCACCGAGGCGGAGGACGCGCCGCGGATTGTCCCAGCACACGGACCGCAGCCAGCGGTCACCGAGGCCGAGCCGGGCCAGCGCCGCCAGCTGGTGGGCGTACGGGTACGGGATGTTCGGGAAGTCCGAGCCGAGCACGATCCGGTCGCCGTGGTCGGCCAACCGGGAGACGAGGCCGGCGGGGAACGGGGCGCCGAGCTCGGCGAAGAAGTCGGTGCAGGCCATGGTGGTGTCGAGGTGGAGGCGCTCGAACCGGTCGGCGAGGTCCAGGAACGCCGCGTACTCCGGGGCACCGAGGTGCGCGATGACCGCGGTGAGCCGGGGATGGGCGGCGAGCACCTCGGCGAAGATCTCGGGACCTGTGTACCTGCCGGGCCGCGGGCCGCTTCCGCAGTGCACGACCACGGGGACGCCGGCGTCGGCGAGCGCACCCCAGACGCCGGTGAGCAGCGGGTCCCTGGGGTCGTAGCCGCCGACCTGGACGTGCGCCTTGACCACCTGCGCGCCGGACGCCACCGCCTCCCCCACGTAGCCCTCGGCCCCGGGCTCCGCGAAGAACGTGGCACTGCGGAGTGCCCCCGGGTTACGGGCGGCGAACTCCGCCGCCCACGCGTTGAGCGAGACCGCCATGCCCGGCTTGTGCGGATAGCTCAGGGCCCCGAAGCGGACGACGCCGAGCTCGCCGAGGTGGGCGACCCGGGCGTCCTCGTCGAGGTGGCGGTAGTGGATGGGCCACGGGTGGTCGATCAGGGGTCCGGCGTTGTCGAAGTACTCCCAGACCCGCTGGTGCAGTCTCGGCGGCATGAAGTGCACGTGCAGGTCGACCAGGCCGGGGAGCCCGAGCACGCGGAGGAAACCGGGCACCTCGGCGTCGGTCCGTGGGGAGGTGGTGGTCACCCGGCGGATGCTACTGGCGCGGTACGCAGGATGCCCCGCACGCCTGCGCGGAAGTCGTCCTCGTCGACGTCGAGGATGGTGAGCTGCAGCATGAAGCCTTGGACGATCGCGGCGAGAGCCCTGGCGAGCTTCTCCGGCGCGACGTCGTCGCTCAGGACGCCCACCGCCTGGTACATGCGGGCGACCCGCGTCAGCCGCTCGAACACGATGCCCACGTTGGTGCGCAGGGCGTCGGCGACGGCGGGGGTGCGGATCGCCTCGCTCCACACCTGACCGATGAGGCGCGCGAGCCCCTCGAGCTCGTTCGCCTCGCGGATGGCGGAGAAGAGCATGCCGAACACCTCGTCGAGCGGCGGCAGGTCGTCGGGGTCGAGCTCCTCGAGTCGGTCGGTCACGGCCGAGATCTTCGTCTGCGCGATCGCCCCGATGATCTCGTCCTTGCTCGTGAAGTAGCGGTAGACGGCGCCGGCGGACAGCCCGGCCTCGGCGAAGATGTGCTGCATCGACGTGGTGTGGAAGCCGTTGCGGATGAAGCAGCGCCGCGCGGCGTCGAGGATCTGGCGGCGGCGCGCGTCGAGGTGCTCCTGGCTGACTCGTGGCATGGGCACAAAATAGAACGAACATTCGCTCTTGACAAGAGCGGCGGCCGGGCGCACCGTGGTCACCGTAAAAGGAACATTCATTCTCTTGGGAGGCGGTCATGTCGGACCACGCAACCTCGGACCGCCGGCGCGGGCTACTGGGCTGGGCCGCGCTCGTCGTCCTCGTCCCCCTCGTCGTCGCCCTGGCGGTCACGGCGTTCACCTGGCCGAACGCCAGGATCGAACCGCGCGACCTGCCGATCGGGGTCGTCGGCCCGCCGTCCGCGACGGCACAGGTCACCGAGCGGCTCGCGGGCGAGCCTGGGGCGTTCGAGGCGCACCTCTACCGGTCCGAGGCGGCCGCGCGCGAGGCGATCGAGGACCGGACGGTGTACGGCGCGATCATGGTCGAGCAGGGCAGCGCGCCCACCGTGCTCACCGCGACCGCCGCCAGCCCGATGGTCGCGAGCCTGCTGACCCAGTCGGTGACGGCCGGCCTGCCGCCGCAGCAGCGCGCGCAGGTACGCGTCGTCGACGTCGTCCCGACCGCCGCGGGCGACCCGCGCGGGTCGCTGCTCGGCGCCTCGGTGTTTCCGCTGATGCTGGCCGGCCTGATCACCGGCGCACTGGCGTTCTACCTCACCAGGACGTTGCGCGGCCGGCTGCTCGGCCTGCTCGCCTCGTCGGCCGTCACCGGTGCCGTGGTTGGCCTGCTGCTGCAGACCTGGTTGGACGGGCTCGCCGGGGACTGGCTCGCGAACGCGGGCGTGTTCGCGCTCGTCACGTTCGCCATCGGCGCGACCGTCGCCGGGCTCACGGCGGCCGTCGGGCGCGTCGGGATCGGCCTCGCGAGCCTGCTCTTCATGCTGCTGGGCAACCCCGCCTCCGGCATGACGTCGGCGCCGGAGCTGCTGCCGCAGTGGTTCGCGGCCCTCGGCCAGCTGCTGCCGCTAGGCGCCGGCGGTGGGCTGCTCAGGAACGTCGCCTACTTCGACGGCAACGCGATCGGTGGGCACCTGGCGGTCCTGATCACCTGGGCCGTGGTCGGCTGCGTGCTCCTGACCGTGCCGACGCTCGTCCGCCTCGCGAAGCGGGCACGGGCCTCGACGCAAGCAGACGCGGGCACCAGGCTCAGCGCGGCCTGACCGCCGGCCCGGTCAGCGCAGGGCTCGACGCAGTCCGACCGCGCGCTCGATCAGCACCACGAACAGGATCGAGATCGCGATGAGGACGACGGACAGGGCGGCGACCTGCGGATCGGTGCGGAACTGCACGTAGCGGAAGATCTCCACCGGCAGCGTCGTGGTGCCCGACCCGACGACGAACAGCGAGATGACCGCCTCGTCGAACGAGATGAGGAACGCGATGACCGCGCCGGCGAGCACGCCCGACCTGATGAGCGGCAGCGTGACCCGGCGGAACGTCGTGAACGGGCTCGCGCCGAGCACCCGCGCGGCCTCCTCGCACGAGGTGTCGGCGGTCATCAGGCTCATCATCGTGGTGCGCACGACGTACGGGACCGTCACGCCCAGGTGGGCCACCACGAGTCCCGGGTACGTGCCCGTCAGGCCGACCGGCGTCAGCACGAGCAGCAGCGCGAGTCCGAGGGTGATGGTCGGCACCATCAGCGGCGCGACGAAGAGCCCGGTGACGACCCCGCTCCCCCGGAACCTGTGCCGCTGCAATGCGATCGCCGCGGGCACGCCGACGAGAGTGGCGAGCGCCGCCACGATCACGCCCACGATCGCCGACACCTTGAACCCGGCGAGGAAGCCGGCGTTGCGCGTCAGCTCCGCGTACCACTGCAGCGAGAAACCCTGGGGCGGGAAGCGCAGGTACGGCTGGTCGTCGAAGGAGATCACCAGCACCACGAGGATGGGTGCGAGCAGGAACAGGTACAGCAGCGCGATGAGCGCGCGCCAGGCGATCGCCGTCGGTCTCATGGCGCCTCCTCCCCTATCCCTCGAGTGCGCGCACCGCGCGCTGGTAGCAGGCGATCACGACGCCGAACAGCACGAGCAGCATGACCGACAGCGCGGCGGCGAGCGGCCAGTTCAGCGTCATGGTCGCCTGGTTGAAGATCTCGGTCGCCAGCACGAACAGGCGTCCGCCGCCGACCAGTCGCGGGGTCACGAACGACGAGATGCTCAGCACGAACACCAGCAGCGCGGCCGTGATCACGCCGGGCATGCTGAGCGGCAGCGTGACCCGCCAGAACACCTTGGCCCGGTTGGCGCCGAGCGACGAGGCGGCGTGCTCGAGCTCGGCGTCGATGCGACCGAAGCCCGCGAGCATCGCCAGGATCGCGTACGGCATCAGGATCTCGACCAGCGCGATGACCGCGCCGGTGAAGTTGTTCATCAGCCGCAGTGGGGTGTCGATCAGGCCGAGGCCGGTGAGCGCACCGTTGACGACGCCCTGGTCGGCGAGGATCGCCATCCACCCGTACGTCCGCACGACCGCGGACGTCAGCAGCGGTGCGATCGCCAGCGCCACGAGCACGCCGCGCCACCGCGACGTCGTGCGGCTGAGGAACAGCGCGATCGGGTACGACACCAGGACCGTGAGGACGGTGACGAGCAGGCCGAGCTGCACCGTCCGCCAGATGACACCCCAGTAGAACGAGTCACCGATCGCGGTGGCGTAGGAGTCGAGCGTGAGCGTGTTGACGATCAGGCCGGACGACTCACCGCGGTTGAGCGACATCCTGATCAACCACGCCAGCGGGGCCGCGAACGTCAGGAGCAGCGCGGCGAGGCCGGGCAGGAGCAGCGCCGCGGCCGTGCGCCTGGCCGAGCGCCGCGCGACCCCGCGGTCCGGCGGCGCCGGTACCCGGGTGGCGTGCGCGGTGGCCATCGCGACGCCTCAGCCGCCGACGCCGAGGCCGGCGATGATCCTGCCGGCGGCGGAGATGTCGGGGAGCTTGGTGCCCGCGTGCAGCCGCTCGACGGTGGCGGGCTCGGCCGCGTCCGACGCCCGGGCGGCGTCGAGCACCGCGGCGACGTCGTCGGCACTCGCCAGCAGCACACCGTTGTCGTCGCCGGCCACCAGGAACCCCGGCTCGACGGGTGTGCCACCGCATGTGACGGGCACGTTGATCCCGCCGGTGTCGATGCCGTGCAGCTTCGTCGTGAGGGCGGACGTCCCCCGCGCGTAGACGCTCAGGCCGAGCTCGCGCAGCGTGGCGATGTCGGTGCACGCCCCGTCGATCACGACCCCGACCGCGCCGGCGGCGGCGAGCGCGTGCCCGACCACTCCACCCACGGGCGCGTGCCTGGTGTCGCCGCCGGTGTCCACGACGAGGACGTCACCCGGCGAGAGCATCGACGTGATCTGGTGCACGAGCGTCGAGTCGGGGGCGGTGATCCTGACGGTGAGGGCCCGACCGGTCATCCGGCCCGTGCCGGCGAGGCGCCGGATCTGTGGGTCAGGGAAACCGGACTCGAGGAAGTGTCCGAACGTCGGGACGTCGACGCCGGCGACGTCGGCGACGAGGCCGGCCGGCAGTTCCGCCACGGAGGCGTTGATGACCATGGGCACGAAGGGCGCTCCTTACTGGGCTTCGCGGACGTTCATTCGGCGTCGAGCACGAGGGCGTCGGCGGGACTCCACCCGACCGACACGGACTCCCCGACCGGGAGCGACGCACCCTCGCCGGTGAGGGCCTCGGCGACGATGCGGTGGCCGGCGACGTCGACGGTCGCCGAGACCATGTCACCTGTGTAGCTACGGGCGACGACGCTGCCGCGCAGGGCGGTGTCGCCGTCCGCGGGACCGAGCGTGACCCGGTGCGGACGGACCAGGACGGTGACGTCGCCGGTCATCGGCCGCGAGCACACCGCGTCGACGTCGCCGACCCCGTCGATGCGTACCGTGGCGCGCCCGTCGGTGCTGTCGAGCACGGCGCCGGGCAGCAGGTTGGCCCGGCCGATGAAGTCCGCGACGAACCGGGTCGCGGGCCGCTCGTAGATCTCCTCCGGGGTGCCGACCTGTTCGACCCGGCCGTCGGAGACGACCGCGACGACGTCCGCGATCGACAGCGCCTCGTCCTGGTCGTGTGTGACGAAGACCGTCGTGATGCCGGTGCGTTGCTGGATCTCGCGGATCTCCGCTCGCATCTGCTCGCGCAGCTTCGCGTCGAGGTTGCTCAGCGGCTCGTCCAGCAGCAGGACCGTCGGCTCGACGACGAGCGCCCTGGCCAGCGCCACCCGCTGCGCCTGGCCGCCGGACAGCTCGCCGATCCTGCGTCCGGCGAGGTGTCCCAGCCGCACCTGCTCGAGGGCGGACGCCACACGCCGTTCGCGTTCGGCGCGACCCACCTTGCGCATCTCCAGGCCGAACGCGACGTTGCGCGCGACGTCGAGGTGCGGGAAGAGCGCGTACGACTGGAACACCATGCCCATGCCACGCCGGTGGACGGGCGTGCGCGTCAGGTCGGTGCCGTCGACCTCGACGGTGCCCGAGGTCGGGTCGACGAAGCCGGCCACCATCCGCAGCGTGGTCGTCTTGCCGCAGCCGGACGGGCCGAGCAGCGCCAGCAGCTGACCGCCGTCGACGGTCAGGCTCACCTCGTCGACGGCGCGCTCCTGCTGACCCGGGTAGACCTTGACGAGGTCGTGCAGGTCGAGCCGCGCACCCACGCGGGTGTGGTCCGCCGTGCCCTGCGTCGCGGTCGTCACCTCAGCCACCGATGACCTTGCGCCGCCACTCCTCGGTCCACGCGTCGCGGCGTTCGGCGATCCAGTTCCAGTCGACCGAGATCATCTCCTTCTGCCGCTCCGGGCTCGTCGCCGTGCGGTCGGCGGCAGCGGCGGGGACCTTTGCCTTGCTATTGGTCGGGGCGTAGAACATCGTCTCGGTGAACGACTCCTGCGCCTTCGGGCTCAGCGCGTAGTCCATGAAGGCCTGGGCCGCCTTCGGGTGCTTGCTGTTCTTCGTCAGGTTGATCGTGTTGACCTGGAAGACGCTGCCCTCCGACGGCAACGCGACGCCGAGCTTGCCCTTGGACGTGTCGGCGTAGAGCTGGCCCCTGGCGTTCCAGCCGACCGCCACCGTGGCCGAGCCCGACGTGACGAGGGAGTACGGATCCGGCTGCGGGTCCCAGGTCTGCACCGCACCGGACAGCTGCGACAGGCGCTCGACGGCGGGGTCGATGGTCTTCTGGTAGTCGGCCCCCTCCATCTTGCAGACGATCATCGTGAGGGCGAGGCCCTGGATGTCGGGCGCGGCGGGAATGCCGATCTTGCCCTTGTGCTTCGGGTCCCACAGCGCGTCCCAGCTCGTCGGCGCGGGCTTCACCTTCGTGGTGTCGTACAGCAGCACGAGGTTGTCGTACGTCACGGCGGGACCGAAGTTCTTCGGGGTCTTCCCCTGCTCGGTGACGTCTGCCACGTTGGGGACGGCCTTGGGGTCGAGCGGGGCGAAAATGCCCTCCTTGTTGCCCGTCGCCGACACCGAGGTGTCCATGATCGCGACGTCGTTGCTCGGGTTCGATTTCTCCGACCGCAGGGTCGCCAGCATCTCCGCAGAGTTCTGCGCCGGCCGGAAAGTCACCTTGATCTTCGGGTTCGCCTTCTGGAACGGCTCGATGACCGCCTTCTCGTAGTTGTCCTGGAACACGCCGGCGTAGCCGAGGATCGTCACCGTGCCCTCGGTCGCGGAGTCGGGACCGGCGCTCGACGTGCCGCAGCCGGCGAGCGGCACGGTGAGGACGGCGGCCACGGCGAGCGCGGGCACGAGGCGGGTACGGCGGAGACGCATGGGCACTCCTTCGGTCGAACGAAGGGTCAGCGGGCGGGTGTGAGCGACGTGGCGGGCAGGGACTGCAGCCGCAGTTGCCGTTCGTGCGAGATGAGGATGTGGTTGCGAGTCTCCGCCGCGGCACGCTCCGGGTCACGGGTGCGCAGCGCGTCGACGATGGCGCGGTGGTGCGCCGGGACCTCCTCGAGACCGATCCGCTCGTGCGCGACGTACCACAGGCGCAGCGAGCCGCAGTTGAGGTTGCGTACGGCATCGACGAGGAAGCGGTTCTCCGACCCCTTCGCGATCGCCAGGTGCAGGGCGTGGTCGACCTCCACGGCCTCGTAGACCTTGCCCTCGCCGGCCGCCGACTCGAGCTCGTCGCAGAACCGGTCGAGCTCGGCGAGCCCCGCGTCGGTGATGCGCTCGGCGGCGAGCCGGGAGACGGGCTCCTCGAGGAGCAGCCGGGACTCGTAGAGCTTGTGCAGCTCGTACGCGCTCGTCTCCCTGACGTACGCCGTGCGGCGTGGCGGCCAGACCACGAACTGCTCGAGGGCGAGCCGCTTGAGCGCCTCCCTGATGGGGGTGCGCCCGGTGTCGAAGCGCGCCATCAGGTCGGCCTCGTCGAGCGGCGCGTTGGCCTCGATCTCGCCCACGATGATGCCGCGACGCAACGCCTGGTAGGCGTGGTCCGACTTCGTCACGGGATCCCTCACTGCCATACCCCCGATATATTTTGAATGTAGGCAGCATGCACCCGGCGAACCGGCGGGTCAAGACCGGCGGGGGTCGGAACGTCTGGGGATATGCATCAAACCAGTTTGATGTATCCTGCGCGAGTGGCTGGCGACTCGGCACTCGTGGACGTGTCACCGCCGGTGTTCCTGCGCCTGGTGGGGAACCCGGTGCGGTGGCGGTTGCTCACCGAGCTGGCGGGCAGCGACCTGCGGGTCGGGGAGCTGACCGCCAGGGTCGGCCAACCGCAGAACGCGGTCTCGTACCACCTCGGACGCCTGCGCTCCGGTGGGCTCGTATCGATGCGGCGCAGCTCTGCCGATCACCGGGACAGCTACTACCACGTCGACCTGGCCCGCTGCGGCGAACTCCTCGCAGCGACCGGGACCGCGCTGCACCCCGGTCTGGCCACCGGCCCGGCCACCGCTGGTCGCCGCCGTCGTACCACCCCGACACGGGTGCTCTTTCTCTGCACCGGGAACAGCGCCCGTTCCCAGATCGCCGAAGCCCTCCTCGCTCGCGCCGGCGGTGACCGTGTCGAGACCGCCAGTGCCGGCAGCCACCCCAAGGACGTGCACCCGCATGCGATCCGGGTGCTGCGGGAGTACGGCATCGACATCACGGGCCGGCGCGGCAGTCACCTCGCCGAGTTCACCGGACACCGCTTCGACTACGTGGTCACCCTCTGCGACAAGGTCCGCGAGGTCTGCCCCGAGTTCACCGGCGGTCCCGCGTCGATCCACTGGAGCATTCCCGATCCCGCCGCCGACGGCACCGGCTACTCGGCGTTCCGCCAGGTCGCCGCCGAACTCCACACCCGCATCGAGCTCTTCACCCGCCGCATCGACACACCACCGACGAGAGGTGACCGGTCATGACCGAGATCGACGACAGCATGGTCAGCGTCCGCTACATCGTTGACGACGTGCAGGCCGCGGTCGACTTCTACACCACCCACCTCGGCTTCACCCTGCGCTCCGCGCACCTACCCGCCTTCGCCGACGTCACCCGCGGCCCGTTGCGGTTGCTCCTGTCCGGATCGGCCAGCTCCGGTGCCCGCGCCACACCGACGGACGCCGCAACCGCCGGGCGCAACCGCATCCACCTCACCGTCGACGACCTCGACGCCGAGATCGAGCGACTACGCCGGGCCGGGCTGCCCTTCCGCAGCGACGTCGTCGCAGGTCCAGGCGGACGCCAGATCCTGCTCGCCGACCCTTCTGGCAACCTCGTCGAGCTGTTCACTCCCGCGACGACCGACTGACCCGACCGTCGCCCCCGGCCGAACCTGACCTCCGCTACCTGAGCAGGCGAGGCTCGATCCTGGTCTCCTTGGCCGTGCCGCCGGCGTCGGGCTCGACGTGGTAGGCGTTGGCGCCCCGCACCTCGGCGACGACGTCGACGAGCTCGGTGCCGAGGTAGTGCAGGCCCACGCCGTTGTCGGTCGCGTAGCCGGCCGCGAGCGTGCCGCTGCCGACGAGTCGGTGGTAGAGCGGGCGGCGCTGCCGCTCGCTGTCGTAGTGCGGGCAGTTGGAGTACGGCAGGAAACCGAGGCAGTCGGTGATCGGCTGGAGGTCGAGGCCGAAGGAGTCGGTGGTGCCGCCGCTGTGCCAGCACAGCGAGCCGGCGCTCACCCCGGTGAGCACGACGCCGGCCTCCCAGCACTCACGGAGGATCTCGTCGATCCGGTGGACCCGCCACAACGCCAGCAGGTTGGCCGTCGACCCGCCGCACACCCAGATGACGTCCTGGGCGAGCAGGTGACTGCGGTAGTCGCGGTGGTTGGGCATGTCGAAGACGGTCACGTGGCTGGTGTGGACGTCGGCCTTGACGCCCACGGCGTCGTGCCAGCGCGCGATCGTGGCGGCGTCGTCGCCCAGCGCGGTAAAGAGGCCGCACACCTTCGGGACGGGGACCTCCGCGAGCCGGATCGCCTCGTCGAGGAGCTCGCCGCGGTCGAGGAACCGCACACCCGGACGCATCTTCAGGCCCCCGCTGGTGGCGAGGATCTGAGGGGGGCGAGGCATCGAGGCTCCCTCCGGACGAACGTGACCTACCCCGACGGGGCGACATCCGAGTCACTCTAGGTGCAGATCGTGCCATCGGGACCGGCACTTCACAGCACGCGACGGTCATGCCACGTTCAGTTGCGGGTCAGGCGCGCCGGAGGAAGGCCTTCGCCACCGGGACGGCGTCCTCGCCGCCGACGCCGCCGTCCTCGATGAGCACCGCGAACGCGAGATCGCCGCGGTAGCCGATGAACCAGGCATGCGTGCGCGGCGGGTCGGCGGACCCGAACTCCGCCGTGCCGGTCTTGCCGGCGACCGCACGGCCGCCGCCGATCGACCGCGCCGTCCCCGATGTCACGACCGAGCGCATCAGGGACCGCAGGGTCGCGGCGTCCCCGGTGTCGAGCCTGACCGGCTTCGCGGTGCCCGCTGGTCGGGGCTGCGTGACGAGGGACGGCGGACGCCAGGTGCCCTCGCGGACCGCCGCGGCCACGAGGGCCATGGTGAGCGGGCTGGCGAGCACGCGGCCCTGACCGATCGACGCGGCCGCCTGCTCGGTGGCGTCGCGCGACGTCGGCACCTGGCCGGAGTACGCCGAGACGCCGAGCGCGTACTCGCTGCCGAAGCCGAACCTGGCCGCCTCGTCACCGAGACCGGTGTGGGGCAGCGACCGGGACAGGCGGATGAAAGCCGTGTTGCAGGAGATCGCGAAGTCCTTGCGGAAGTCGGGGCGACCTGCCGCCTCGCCCTCGAAGTTGCGGAACGACTTGCCACCGGCGACGATCCGCGGCGGGCACGGCACGGTGGTCGTCGGGCGTAGGTCCGTACGGTCCAGCAGCGCGGCCGTGGTCACGACCTTGAACGTCGAGCCCGGCGGGTAGCGGCCTGCCAGCGCACGGTTGAAGCCGTCGTCGACGGGCCGGTTCGCCACAGCGAGCACCTCACCCGTCGACGGCCTGACCGCGACCAGGGCCGCGGGCTTACGCACCTTGTCGAGCGCCGCCTCCGCGGCGTCCTGGACCCGCGTGTCGAGGGTGGTGCGGACCGCCGTGCCGTCGCGGCCGGCGAAGGTCGCGAGGTTCTTCCGCGTGATCCCGCGCTCGTCGACCACGACGACGCGTCCCTCGGGCACACCGGCCAGCCGACGCTCGAACGCGCCCTGCAGACCGGAGGCGCCGACGTTGTCGACCGGGGTGTAGGGAGCGCCGAGCTCCTCGAGCCGGTCACCGGAGACGGCACCGACGGTGCCGAGCAGCTGGCGGGCGTATCCGCGCGACTTCGCCAGCGGAAGCTTGTCCGACCGGAAGTGCACGCCGGGCAGGTCGTAGATCTCCTCCTTGACCGCGAGGTAGTCGGACTGGCGCAACGTGATCAGCGGCAGGAACTGCTTCGGTGCGGCCTTCTCGATCCGGCGGAGCGCCTGCTTGGAGTCGATGCCCGTCGTGGAGGCGAGCGTGCGCAGGCTCTCCTCGCGGTCGGTCATCGCCTCGGGCACCACGCCGACGACCACGACGGACTCGTTGAGGACGAGGCGTCCGCCCTCGCGGTCGAGGATCGGCGCGCGGGACGGGAACTGCCTCGTGACGTGGAAGCGCCTGCCGTCGCCGAGCGCCGGGTGGACGACGGTGGGCGCCCAGACGACCCGCCACCTGTCGTCGGACTCCCGCAGCATGAACCGGCCCTGGTAGGTCCAGCCGACGCCGAGCGCGCCCAGCCGGAAGGTGGCGGTGAAGGTCGCCGAGGCGTGGTGCGCGCCCGTCTTGGTCACCCGGCCGAGGCGCAGCCGCGGCTCGCGGGCGTCGAGCGCGCGCGTCGCCGTGGTGAGCGTACGCGCCACGGTGGCGGGGTTCGTGGTGGTCAGCCGGCCGGCGTCGTACCCCTCACCGCGCTGCCATGCGGCGAGGAACGAGGTGGCCGTGTCCTTCTCGTCGGGGCCCCCGCAGGCGCTGAGCACTCCCACGGACAGCGCCGTGGCGACGACGAATGTCGCGAGGTGTCGGCGCCAGGTCCTACGCACCGCGTGCGCGTACCCGCCGCGCCCGATCCATCTCGCGTTTTGCGTCGCGCTCCGCCATCGACTTGCGCTTGTCGTACGCCCGCTTGCCGCGGGCGACGGCGACCTCGACCTTCGCCTTGCCGTCCTTGAAGTACAGGGCGAGCGGGACGATGGTCACGCCGGAGTCGTTGGCCTTGCCCACGATCTCGTCGAGCTCGTGCCGGTGCAGCAACAGCTTGCGCGCCCGCCGCGGCTCGTGGTTGGTCCACGTGCCCTCGGTGTACTCGGGGATGTGGACCCCGAGCAGCCACAGCTCGTCGCCGCGGACCGCGGCGTAGCCGTCGACCAGCGAGGCGCGTCCCTGGCGCAGCGACTTGACCTCGGTGCCTGTCAGCACCATGCCCGCCTCGTACGTCTCCACCAAGTGGTAGTTGTACCGCGCCTTGCGGTTCTGGGCGACGATCTTGCGACCCGGGTCCTTGTCCTTCTTCTCCTTCTGCCTGGCCACGGCTAGACCCGCAGATATCGGCGAATCGTGAGGAACGACGACAGCATCGAGAGCAGGACACCGACCACGAGCAGCAGGAGCACGATCAGGTGCACGCTGTCCCAGCCGAGGAACGCGAACCGGAGGAAGCCCGGCTTGATCTTCCAGTCGACGAGTGCCTTGAGGCCGTAGACCGCACCGGACGCGACCACCCCCCCGAGGAACCCGGTCACGGCACCCTCGAGGAGGAAGGGCATCTGGATGGAGAAGTTCGACGCTCCGACCAACCGCATGATGCCCGTCTCGCGTCTGCGGGAGAACGCGGCGAGCCGGATCGTGTTGCCGATCAGCAGCAGCGCCGCGAGCAGGCCGAAGGCAGCGAGCATCAGCGCGCCGTTGCGCAACGTGTTGAGGATGTCGAAGAACTTGCCCAGCACGTTGTTGAAGTCGTAGACCGAGCTCACCCCCGGCCTGCCCTGCACTGCGCTGCTCACGATCGGGTACTTCTCGGGGTCCTTGAGCTTGATCCGGTACGACGCGGGGATGTCACCGACCCGGGTGTTCTCGACGAGGACGGGCGTGTCCTTGAACTGCTGGGAGAACCGCTTGTGGGCCGTCGCCTCGTCCTCGTAGTAGACGTCCGCCACCTCGGGCATGTTGTCGAGCAGCGACCTGAGCTGCTCCCTCTGCTGGCCGGTGATGGGTCCGCTGGCCTGGCACGCGGGGACCTGGCTCTCCTTGCCGCACAGGTAGACCGTGACCTCGACCTTGTCGTACCAGTAGTCCTTCATCGTGTTGACCTGGGCCCAGATGAAGAGCCCGACACCGAGCAGGGTCAGGGCGACGGCGGTGGTCACCATGACGCCGAGCGTCATCGTGACGTTGCGCCGTAGGCCGATCCACATCTCGGAGAGAATGAAACGCAGTCGCATGGTGTCCTCGTGGTCGGGGCGCGTCGTGGCGCCGTCGTCCGCCTCGGTGGGGCCTTTCTCGTCAGTGGTTGCGCGGCTAGCTCGAGTAGCCGTAGACGCCGCGGGACTGGTCACGGACGATCTTGCCGAACTCCAGCTCGACCACCCGCTTGCGCATCGAGTCGACGATCGCGGCGTCGTGTGTCGCCATGACCACCGTGGTGCCCGTGCGGTTGATCCGGTCCAGGATCTTCATGATGCCGATGCTCGTCGCCGGGTCGAGGTTTCCCGTCGGCTCGTCGGCGAGCAGGATCATCGGCCGGTTGACGAACGCACGGGCGATCGCGACCCGCTGCTGCTCGCCGCCGGACAGCTCGTCGGGCAGCCGGTCGGCCTTCCCGTCGAGGCCGACGAGCTCCAGGGTGTCCGGCACCCAACGGTTGATCAGCTTCTGGTTCTTGCCGAGGACCTCGAGCGCGAACGCGACGTTCTCGCGAACGTTCTTGTTCGGCAGCAGCCGGAAGTCCTGGAACACACAGCCGATCTGCCGGCGCAGCTGCGGGACCTTCCAGCTGGACAACTTGTTCAGCTCCTTGCCGGCCACGTGGATGTCACCGGACGTGGGCCGATCCTCCCGCAGCACGAGGCGCAGGAAGGTCGACTTGCCCGAGCCCGACGCACCGACGAGGAAGATGAACTCGCTCTTGTCCACCTCGACGGACACGTTCTGCAGCGCCGGGCGCTGCTGGCTCGGGTAGAGCTTGGTCACGTCTTCGAAATTGATCACAACGGCATCACGAGTCGCAGTTTAGGGGTCTGGTCATGGATCCCGTCGGCTACGGGATGTGCGTGCCGCAACGGGTCCGTCGACTGTCACGGTACCCACCCGGGGCAGGTAGGTGGCACCATGGGAGTGTAAGCGGCGCGACGGCGACAGTGCCGGAGGGGGACCTCGCGCGAGTCGCCCTGTCGCCGTTCGCGGGCCGGAGTTCGACGAAGGGCAGCATCGTGAGCCATGATCAACTGATCTGTGCGAGCTGCTCAGGCCGTGTGCTCGAAGGTCGTTGCCCGGTGTGCCGCGAGGCGAGGGCCGACCTGCGCGACAGCACCCGCACCACCTCGCTCGTCTATCTCGTCCTCGCCGCCCTCACCCTCTTCGGCCTCGTCTTCGGCCTCGTCCGCTCCTTTGCTTGATCCGTACCGCCTGATCAGCGCCGCCTGATCGACACGACCGACCCCCGGCCGGCTCGCGCATGGCGGCCCTGTCCGAAACCGGACACGGCTCCCATGGGCCACGCCAAACCGTGGCCCCACCGCGCTGCAATCGGTTACAACGCCGTCATGCCTCCTTTCGCCCTCGCAGTCCGCCGCCTCGTCGCCGCCGTGGCCGCCGCCGCCATGCTCCTCGCGGCGCAGGCCGCTCCGGCCGCCGCTGCACCGCCGGCCACGCCCGACCCGGCCGCAACCGCCGCCGCGACCCCGGTACGGATCACGCTGGTGACCGGTGACATCGTCACGCTCAGGCCGGGCACGCACGGCCGTCCCGACGTGCTGTTCGAACCGCGTCACGGCACGGACGGCCGTGGCGGGTTCCGGGTCCGGCGCGAGGGCGACAGCACGTACGTCGTGCCGTCCGACGTCTCCGCGCTGGTCCCCGCGGTGCTCGACCGCGCCCTGTTCGACGTCACCGGCCTCGCCGCCATGGGATACGACGACGCACGGCGCACCGACATGCCGCTGATCGTCGAACGCACGGCCGGCACGCGAACCCTCGCGGCGGCACCGGAGGAGCTCCGTACGCGACGGACGCTGGACAGCATCGACGCCACGGCCGCCGTCGTCGACAAGGCCGGGGCGGCCGGCTTCGGCGACGACCTCGCCCGCCTGTCGCGCCGCGGTGCCCCGGACCGGGCCGGGGCCGCACGCGCACTCGGCGGGGTCGACCGGATCTGGCTCGACGCGAGGGTCGAGGCCGCGGAGCTCGACGGATACCTCGGCCTGGTGGACGCGCCGGCGGCCTGGGACTCCGGCCTCGACGGCGCCGGGGTGACGGTGGCCGTGCTCGACACCGGGATCGACGGCGGCCACCCGGACCTCGCGAATCAGGTGCGGGAGTCGAGCGACTTCACCGGTACCGGGCCCGGCGCCGACGACCGGCACGGGCACGGGACCCACGTGGCGTCCCTCCTGGCCGGCACCGGTGCCCGCTCGGACGGCGCGCGCCGTGGGATCGCGTTCGGCGCCGAGCTGCTGGCCGGCAAGGTCCTGGACGACACCGGCACCGGCCAGGCGTCCTGGGTGATCGCCGGCATGCAGTGGGCCGTGCGGCAGGGCGCGGACGTCGTCAACCTGAGCCTCGGCGGCACCGCGGGTGACACCGACGACCCGACGTCGCAGGCCGTCGACGCGCTCACCGCGTCATCGGACACCCTCTTCGTCGTGGCCGCGGGGAACCAGGGCGGCCTCGGCGTCGACCACTTCACCGTCGACACCCCGGGCACCGCGGCGTCGGCGCTGACCGTCGGGGCCGTACGCACCGACGACTTCCTCGCCGTCTTCAGCGGCGAGGGCCCGGTGCGCGGCAGCTACCGGCTCAAGCCGGACATCACCGCGCCGGGCGTGGACCTGCTCGGCGCCAGGGCCGGTGCGCGCGACGGCGATTTCTACCGGTCGATGTCCGGCACCTCACAGGCCACGCCCGTGGTCGCCGGGGCCGCGGCGCTGCTGCGGCAGCAGCACCCGGACTGGACCTGGCAGCAGGTGAAGTCCACCCTCGTCACCTCCGCCCACGATCACGCGAACGCGACCGCATGGAGCGAGGGCGGCGGTCGGCTCGACCTCCGGCGTGCCGTCACCCAGACGCTGCACAGCGATCTCTCCGCGATCGACTTCGGACAGCTGAAGCATCCGGACGACGACGTGCGCACCCGCACGCTGACGCTGACGAACGACGCCGCGGAGCCGGTGGACGTCACGCTCACCGACACGCTGGACGACGGCTACGGCACGTCCGCAGCCGAGGCCGCTCTGACCGTCTCCCCCGCGACGCTGACGGTGCCGGCCGGCGGCAGCGCGAGCACGACGATCACCTTCGAGCCCACGCTCGCGGACGACGGCCTGCTGCAGGGCATGATCGACGTCGCGACCACGAACGGCGACGGCCTGCACCTGCCGGTCAACGCGCACGACGAGCCGGAGCGCTACGACCTCACCGTCAAGGTCCTGGACCGGGCGGGCAAGCCGTACGCGAACGGCGTCGTGAACCTCGTCAACGCCACCGACCTGCGCGGCACCTTCTTCGACGTGCGACTCGACGAGCGGGGCGAGGCGACCGTGCACACGGCGCCGGCGCGCTTCAGCGCCTTCTCCCGCGTCACCACACCGGCCGGCGGCGGCGCCCCGGAGACCTTCACCATCGCGGGCTCGGCCGAGTTCACCGTCGACCGGGACACGACCTTCGTGGTCGACGCCAGGGACGCGCAGCGGGTGCGCCCACCCACCGTCCACGACCAGGCCACCAGGGTCGCGCAGGCGAGCGTCGCCTACTCCCGGTACGACGACGGCCGCCGAGGGGCCATCGAGTACGACTTCTTCGACCCCGCGGACATCGCGGCCGGGACGGTGTTCATCTCCCCCACCCGACCGGTGCGGCAGGGGATCTTCCAGTCGGCGTTCCAGTGGCGCCTCGAACCGACCGGGCACCGGAGCCCGACCACGCCGGACGCGTACGAGCTGGTCGTCATCACCCCGACGTTCGGCCCGTCCCCGCACCTGGACCGCCACGACGTCGCACGGCTGGCGCGGGTCGACAACCGGTACGCCGGGATCGACGGCAGGCGAACCCTGACCGCGGGACGCGTCTTCGTCACCGACCTGTCGGGTGTCGGCCTGGTCCACCGGCGGCCGGTCGACGTCCCCACCCGGTCCGTCGAGCTCGTGACCCCGGCGCCGAACCTGCGCTGGACGCAGTGCCTGGCGGTGCCAGCGGTCCCGGTCGCCGAGCTGTGCGACCCGGACTGGGTCGTCCACGAGCGCGGCGAGCGGCGCACGGTCGACTGGGGTCGCGGACTCCACGTCGACGCGGCGTTCGCGACCCACAGCACCGGCATCTTCTCCGCGGGCGCCGGGCTCGCCGACGGGACGCACCACGGCCGGTTCCCCGGCACGACCGAGACCCAGCAGGTGCGGCTGTACCGCAACGGGACGCTGGTCGGGAGCCGTGACCAGAACGACGCGTCGGCGTCCGTCCCGCCGGAGCCGGCGGAGTTCCGGATGGAGCACCGGTACACGATGCCCGCGGACACGCTGCCGGTCGCGACCAGCGGGTCGACCGCGTGGACGTTCCGGTCGTCGCCGCCGGCCCCCCAGCAGGGCGGGCAGACCGTGCCGCCGCTGCTGCGCCTGCGCTACGACCCGCTCGTCGACGACCTCGGCCGCGCCCGCGCACACCGGCCGCTGCCGATCACCGTCACCGTGGGGCATCTGGCGCGCGCGACCGGCGAGGTGCCGCGGCCGACGGCCGCACGCCTGGCGTACTCCACCGACGGCGGCGAGACATGGCACGCGCTGCGGACCACCCGGATCGGTATGTCCAGGTGGGTAGCGGTCGTCCCCGGGGTCGGCCGTACGTTCCGGTCGCGCGTTGTCGCTGCGGGCCACGGCGACCGACAGCGCGGACGGCACGATCGAGCAGACGGTGATCGGGGCGATCCCGGTGCGGTGACCCGCGCCGCGGCGGCAACGCGCCCTAGGACTGCGCCTCGGCCGTCTCCTGCTGGCGGCGCCAGCGGATCTCCGCCTCGATGAACGAGTCGAGGTCGCCGTCGAGCACGCCGTCGGTGTTGGAGGTCTCGACCTCGGTGCGCAGGTCCTTCACCATCTGGTACGGGTGCAGCACGTAGTTGCGGATCTGCGTGCCCCAGCTCGTGGTCGACTCCCCGCGCAGGCCGGCGAGGGTGGCCGCCTCCTCCTGCCGGCGGCGCTCGAGCAGCTTGGCCAGCAGGACGTCCATCGCCCTGGCGCGGTTCTGCAGCTGCGAGCGCTCGTTCTGGCAGCTCACCACGATGCCGGTGGGCAGGTGGGTGATCCGCACCGCGGAGTCGGTGGTGTTGACGCTCTGCCCACCGGGGCCCGACGAGCGGAAGACGTCGACCCTGATCTCGTCGTCGGACACCGTGATCTCATCGGTGGTCTCCACGACCGGCGCGATGTCGATCCCGGCGAACGAGGTCTGCCGGCGGTTCTGGCTGTCGAACGGGGAGATGCGCACCAGCCGGTGCGTGCCGTGCTCGCCACGCAGCGTGCCGTACGCGAACGGCGCGCGCACGGTGAACGTCGCGGACTTCAGGCCCGCGCCCTCAGCGTACGACGTGTCGTAGACGTCGACGCCGTAACCGTGCCGCTCCGCCCAGCGCGTGTACATGCGCATGAGCATCTCCGCCCAGTCGGCCGCGTCGACGCCGCCGGCCTGGGCGTTGATCGTCACCAGGGCCTCGCGCTCGTCGTACGGGCCGGAGAGCAGCGTGCGCACCTCGAGCTCGCCGACCTGGGAACCGAGCGAGCGGAGCTCCTCGTGCGCCTCCGCCAGGGTCGCGGCGTCGTCCTCGGCCGCGGCCAGTTCGAACAGCACCTTGAGGTCGTCGATCCGACTCCGCAGCGCCGTGACCTTGTTGATCACGCCCTGCAGGTACGACAGCTTGCTGGTGACCTTCTGCGCGTACGCGGAGTCGTCCCAGAGCCCGGGTGCGGCCGCCTGCTCCTCCAGGTCACCGGCCGTCTTCCGCATCTGCTCGATGTCGAGGACCGCCTCGACACTGCGCAACGTGCTGTCGAGGGTGTCGAGCGGTGCCTGAGCGTCGGAGTCGATGGCCACATCGTGCAGCGTAACAACACCCTGAGGTCCGGCCGCCGGGGAAGCGAAAGGGCGCCCTACGTGGTTCAGTTCCGGTATCGGCACCCGCCGAGGAGAGGATGTGTCCCATGACAGCCAGCGCGCTGCCGGCAGGAGTGCGTCTCGGTCAGCCGGCCGGGCGCTGGGTGGTGCTCGCCACCGTCCTCGGCTCGGGTGTCGCGATGCTCGACGCGACCGTGGTCAACGTGGCACTACCGGCCCTGGGCGAGGAGCTCGACGCGTCGATCGCGGGACTTCAATGGACGGTCAACGCGTACACGCTCACGCTCGCATGCTTCATCCTGCTCGGCGGCGCGCTCGGTGACCGCTTCGGCCGCCGCCGGGTCTTCGTCGTGGGCGTGGTGTGGTTCGCGGTCGCGTCGGCCCTGTGCGGACTCGCCCAGGACGTCGCGATGCTCGTCGCCGCACGTGCCCTGCAGGGCATCGGTGGTGCACTCCTCACCCCCGGGTCGCTCGCGATCATCCAGGCGTCGTTCCATCCCGACGACAGGGCGCGGGCGGTCGGCGCGTGGTCGGGTCTCGGCGGGGTGGCCGCCGCGATCGGCCCGTTCCTCGGCGGCTGGCTGGTCGCGACCGCCGGCTGGCGTTGGGTCTTCCTCATCAACATCCCGCTCGCCGCTGTCGTGGTGGTCGTCGCCCTGCGCCACGTACCGGAGACGATCGACGACGAGGCGCACGGCAGGTTCGACGTGCTCGGCGCGGCGCTCGCCGCCCTCGCCCTCGCCGGCATCACCTACGCCCTCACGGAGATGCCGGGCGGGCGCATCGACGCGCCCGTGATCGCCGCCGGCGCCGTCGGCGTCGTGGCAGCGGTGGTCTTCGGCTACGTCGAGCGCGTCCGTTCCGGCGGACGCGGGCCGCGCCCGATGCTGCCGCTCGAGACGTTCAGGTCGCGGCAGTTCACCGCGGTCAACGCCATCACGCTGGTCGTGTACGGCGGGATGAGCGTGATGTTCTTCCTCCTCGTCCTGCACCTCCAGGTGGTGGCGGAGTTCTCGCCGCTCGCCGCCGGCACCGCACTGCTGCCGGTCACCGCGATCATGCTCGTGTTCTCGGCCCGCGCCGGCGCACTCGCCCAGCGGATCGGGCCACGGATACCGATGACGGTCGGCCTCGTCGTCGCCGCCGGCGGCATGCTGCTCGTGACGCGGATCGGCCCCGGAGCCTCGTACGTGCTCGATGTGCTGCCCGCGGTCGCGGTCTTCGGCCTCGGCCTCTCCGCCACCGTCGCGCCGCTCACCGCAACCGTGCTGGCGACCGCGGATCCGCGCCACGCCGGCGTCGCCAGCGGCATCAACAACGCCGTCGCCAGGGCCGCCGGCCTCCTCGCCGTCGCGGCCGTGCCACCCGCCGTCGGCCTGACCGGCGACGCCCTCTCGCGGGCCGGCGTGTTCGCGACCGGGTTCCGTACGGCCATGGTCGTGAGTGCCATTCTCCTGCTCGCCGGCGCGGTGGCCAGCCTGCTGACCATCCACGACGACGTGCTGCGGGTCTGCCCGCGCGAGTCGTGGCCACAGGCCAGGTCGCAGTGCGGCGTCGGCGCCCCCACCCTCGAACCGGACCGCCACCCGGCGGGCGTCGCGTCCTAGGAGAACCGCGTCAACCAGGGAACTCGGCGGCGTTGAACGCGTAGCCGATCATCCAGTGCGTGCGCATGCGGAAGTACGCGATGTCGTCGGCCCAGGTGGTGGGCGACGAGCCGTAGTGCTCCGTCAGGTGCTCGTCGATCCACCCATGGTCGGCGTGCTCGGGAGTGATGTCGTCCGCGGTGCCATGGGCGAACACCCCGATCCGCTCACCGTCGACGTGGGCGACGCTCACGGCGGGACGCGCGCGGAGGTGGTGCGCCTTGTGCGCCGTGCCGCTCGTGCTGAAGACCCAGTGGCCGCGCAGGAAGTGTCCGTCGACCGCGGACGTCCGCGGCTCTCCCCTCGCGGTGGTGGTCGCGACCACGAGCACCTTCATGCCGGGCAGCGCGGCCACCAGCTGGCGTGCGGTCAGGGTGCGCTCCCCCGGCGTCACGATGCTGCGCAGGTGGTCGCCGGAACGGCCGATCGAGTCGTCCAGGAGGCGCTGTAGTTCGTCGATGTCGTCTGCTGTCTCGCGCATGCCAGGAGTGTGCCACCACCCGCCGACACACGGGCGGCGAGAAAGTCCTCCGCGATCGCGTCATGATCGCGGCGTCACGCCGTCCCACCCACAAGACCGACCAACAGTGGACCCGGCCGTACCGGCCGGCGATCAGGGGAGTCGCCGTGGACGCAGCGGACAAGGACACAGAGGACGAGGCCGAGCGGACACCGCAGGACGGGCAACCCGCTCCGAAAAGGCGCAGGAAGTCCAGGGTGAAGGGCACCGAGGCGCCGCGCGACGTCGACGGCAAGTGCTCTCGATGCGGACGGCCGTGGCCCTGCCTGCACTGCCTCACCAGCACGCCACCGTTCGTCCGCGTGCACAACAACTTCTGAACGTCGGGGCCGCGCACGTGCGTCCGCTGGCAGTGCGCGGTCCCGCCACCACGTCCGTCCACGGTCTCGGCCACCGACGGTTCGGTCCCCAGGGGGGAACGGCTGACCGTCGGTGGCCGGGGCGGGCGCGGCGGGCCGGGCGACGCAAGGTCCCGCCCGGCCCGCCGCACCCGTCGACGTGGGACCTTTGCCGTTCCTATGCCGGCGCCTCCTACGATCGCGAGCATGCCCGAACCCGAACCGCGTGATCGCGGCCCGATCTCCCCACCGGTCCCGCCGGGTGGGGTGGTGTCCGGCGCCTAGAGGACGGCCCCTTATCAGGCTGATGGTTCGATCTCGGGTTTGGGCAGGGCGAAGCACAGCAGGGCAGTTGCCACGAGGGCGGTGGTGATCGCGAGGGTGCTCGCTCCCAGTCCGTTGTTGTGGCCGCTGTGGCCGGAAGCTGTGAAGAACACGACGCTCAGGCCGGCGGTCCCGATGGCGCCACCGAACTGTTGGCTGGTGGTCCACACACCTGAGGCGGAACCGGCGTAACGGGGTGGGACGGCGGACAGGAAGATGGTGGTCAGGGTGGGCATGACGAGGTTCATCCCGATGCCGACGATGAACAGGCCGGGAACGACCACCCATGGGCTGATGCTGGTGGTCACCGACGAGGACGGCACGGTGATCGCGAGGGTGCCGACTGCGGCGGTGAGGGCGCCGGCACCCACGACGAGACGACCGAACCGGACGGTGAGGCGGCCAACGAAGGCGGTCATGGCGAGGCCGCCGGCGCAGAACGCGATGGTGACGAGACCGGCATCGAGAGGTGAGTAGCCCTGGCCGTCTTGGAGCCAGAGCATGAACACGAGCAGGAAGCCGCTGAACCCTCCGAAGGCGACGAGTTGGATCACGAGGGCGACGGCGGAGGTGCGTTCGCGCACCAGCCCGAATGGGATCAGCGCCATCGCCCGACTGTCGGGGGTACGGTCTTCAGCCAGGACCACGGCGACCACGGCGGCGACCCCGGCAGCCAGGCACAGCCACACCCACGGCGCCCAGTCATAGGTGCCGCCCTCGAGCAGAGCTGACACGATCGCCACCAGTCCCGCCGACAGTCCCAGCAACGGGACAGGTCGGGGCGCCTGGCCGCCGGAGTGCGGCTCTCGGGGACCAGCCAGGCCCCGAGGACGACCAGGACGATCGCAACGGGCAGGCTGATGAGGAAGATCGATCGCCAGCCGAGCCCGCCGATGTCGGCGGCGATCAGCACCCCGCCGAGCAGCAGGCCGCCCGCCTGGGCGGTGCCGGAGAAGACACCGAACAGACCGAACACGGTCGCCCGCTCTCGGCCGTCGAAGAGCCCATAGAGGCTGGCGAGAACCTGAGGCGCGAGCAGACCGGCGGCCACCCCCTGGACGGCGCGAGCGGCGATCAGCTCGCCCGGCCCCGATACCAGTCCCGCCCACGTCCCGGCCGCGGCGAAGAGGACCAGCCCGGTCAGGAAGACACGCTTACGGCCGACCAGGTCACCCATCCTGGCCCCGGTGATGAGCGAGGCAGCGAAGGCCAACAGATAGGCGGTCACGATCCACCCCGCCTCGGAAGGTGTGGCGCCCAGGTCAGCCTGAACGGTGGGCAGACCCACGTTGAGGATCGTGACGTTGAACAGATCGAGCATGAAGCCGCCGATCAGCACCGCCATAGCCGCCCACCGCCGCCTGGAACGCACCATGGCCTCAGTGGCCTCAGTGACGTCGGGGCCGGGCTCGGTCATCTGCGCTCCCCCTCAGATATCATCGTCGAGACGAGTTACTCGCACGACCGTTTCTCTCGTTCTGTCGTTTATCTCGTTCATACGAGAGACTATGGGAGGAGGTCACCCGATGGCAAGCGCACCCGGCACGGACGGCGATCCGCTGACCGTCGCGGCGGAGGCGCTGCGGACGTACGCCGCTGCCGCCGCACGACTCGAGCAGTCCGCAGGCAACGAGGCCGGCTTGGTCTGGAGTGCCTGCGAGGCCAGCTTCCTGACCCTGCTCCAACTCCACGGATCCCTCAGCCCCGGCGAATTGAGCGAAATGGCTCAAGTCAGTTCCTCAGGGACGACCACCGGTGCGATCGATCGGCTGGAAAAGGCCGGGTACGTGCGACGAGACCGAAGCACCCACGACCGCCGCAAGGTCATCGTGACCCTGACACCAGAAGCTGCCGCGGGCCACCGCCGCGCCCGCCAGCAGCGGCTCACCGAACTGTTCGCCGACTACAAGCCGTCACAGCAACGACTCATCGCCGAGTTCCTCACCCGCCTCGCCGAAACCGAGACGCACGCCGCGACCACCTGACCAAAGCCGACGCAACCCCGGTCGCCAGCGCGGATCGATTGGGGAACCCCCGTTCGTGAAGACACACCGATGCGCCAGACCCCGGCTCAGCACTAGGGCCGAACGGTCTGGCGGGCGGTGGCCCGGCCGACCAGGGGCACACCGTCGGCGTACGACGCCGAGACGACGTTGGCGAACGGGATGCTCACTCGGCAGGAGACGGCGACGGTCACGGCGCCGTCGTCGACCGTCACCTCGTCGAGGGCGAACCGCTCGCACGAGCGCGTCGCGCCGGACGCCTCGAGGTGTGCCGTGGCGGCGCGGTCGGCGCCGTCCTCGGTCAACGGCAGCAGCCGGCCGGCGCCGTCGTCGTAGTACGCACCCTCGCGCACGGCCTGGACCGCGGCGATCGCCGCCTCGTCGGCGGCCGCGTCGAGCGCCCGCTGGGCGAGGAACACGCGGGACAGGTTGACCACGACGGTGATCAGGAGGAGGGCGATCACCGCGTAGCCCAGGGTCAGCACGAGGGTCTGCCCGCTCTCACGCGGTCCGGCCCGCCGGCGCGGTGGCCGCCTCACGGGTCGCCGTCCTCGCGAGGCGCGTCGCGGTAGGCGTCGACGACCTCGACGTGGGTGGCGCGCACGGCGACGGACGCGGGCTCGCGACCGAACAGGATCTTCGGCAGGTACGGCAGCGGGACGCGGACGGCGATGCGTACCTCCACCGTCGCACCCGGGGTGAGGCACGGCTCCTGCTCGCAGGTCACCCGTACCTGGTCGCGGGTGAGGGTGACACCCTGGTCGCCCGCGGCGATCTGCGCGGCGGCGAGGGCGCGCTGGTCGGGATCGGCGCCGTCCTCGCTCGTGACGAACGCCCGGCCCGCCTCCCTGGTCGCGGCCTCGACCGCGTAGGCGGCCCTCTGCACCTCGAAGACCGTCAGCATGAGGTAGACGAGAGGGACCATCAGCAGCAGGGCGAGCCAGCTGAACTCGACCATCGCGTTGCCGTCGTCACCGCGCCGCGTGCGCGGTCGCCGCGGGTTCACGGACCGACTCCCTCGCGCAACGCGTGACCGCGGACGGTGATGCCGCCGACCGGACCGATCAGGCCGACCACGGGAAGCGGCGCGTCGACCTCGACCACGACGACCTCGGCGCCGTCACGCACCTCGACGCCCCCGGTCACGTCGACCGCGTAGCGATCCGCGAGCGACCGCGCGACGAGCCGCTCGGTGTAGGCCGCACCGTCGGCGGGAGTGCGGTTGGCGTTGGCGCCGTAGCGCGCGCCGGCGGACGCGCAGGCGACGAGGGTGTTGCGGACGTAGAGCGCCAGCCCCACCTGCAGCACACCGAGGACGAGGACGGTCAGCAGGATCGACACCAGCGCGAACTCGACGACCGCGGCACCGCGGTCGCCTCGGGCGTCGGCCCGTGCGTTCACCCACCCGGACCGGAGACGGCGTCGAGCGCGTTGACGAACAGGTCGACGAGCCGGTCACCCGCGACGGCCCACAGCACCGTGACGAGCCCCGCGGTCATCAGCGTGACGAGCACCCAGCCGGGGACGTCGCCTCGCTCCGGGTCACCCGCACGCAGCCGCCCGGCCAGGCGGGCCTGCAGGCCGTAGAGACGTCTCATGTGTCCCCCTCTCCGAACGATCATGGCACGAACAGGTCGAGGCCGATGAAACCCGGGAACAGCGCGAACAGCACGGTGATGGGCAGCACGAGGAACACGACGGGAACCATCATCGCGATCTCGCGCTTGCCCGCCGTCTCGATGAGAGCGCGCTGCCGCGCGGCGCGGACGTCGACCGCCTGGTCGCGGAGCACGTCGACGAGCGGCGTGCCCCGCTCGATCGCGATGACGACGCCGTCGACGAATCGGCTGACCGCCGGCACGCCGGCGCGGGCGGCGAGGTCTTGCAGGGCGGCGGTGACCGGCGCTCCGGCGCGCACCGCCGCGACGGTGCGGCCGAGCTCGGCGGGCAGCACGCCGTCACCGGTGCGGCTGAGGCGCTCCAGCGCGGCGATCGGCGACTCGCCGGCGGCCACGGCGAGGGCGAACAGCTCCGCGATGGCCGGGAACTCCTCGATGACGCGCTCCTCGCGGTGCCGCACCTGCTGGGTCAGCACCTGGTCGCGCAGCAGCACCCCGGACACCGCGGCGATGAGCGTGAGGACGAGCAGCGGGACGACCTGGTCGGCCACCCCCGTGACGAGCAGCAGCAGGCTCGCCGCCGCACCGACCAGCAGGCCGAGACCTCCCCAGACCACCTGCTCGATCCGGAACTGCTCGACCGTGCGGTCGGATCCGGTGCGGTGCAGCCGGCGGCGTACGGAGGCGCTGCCGCCGAGCAGCCGCTCCACCCGGGCGGCGAGGTCGGTGACGAGCGGCCCGGCCAGCCGCTGCACCACGGGGAAGGGCGACCGGCTCGCGTGGTCGCCGAGCAGCCGAGAGGGCGGGACGGCGTCGCGCAGGTAGGGCTCGAGCCGCTGGTCGAAGGTCGGCTGCCGTCGCAGCGGCACGCTGCGCACGACCAGCAGCAGGCCGAGGCCGGCGAGGACACCGAGCAGCGCGCCGGCGGCCGTCATGAGCCGACCTCCAAAGCGAGCATCGCAGCGGTTCGGAGCACACACCAGGCTCGCAGCACCACCGAGCGAGGAGCGGAGCGGCGGAGGGCGGCGGGGTACACGGCCATCACGCGCGTGTGCCCGTCATCGGAGCACCCGGCGTTCTTCCGGCAGGCGGGCGATGCGCAGCATCAGCCGGTACGCCACGATCGACACCCCGGCACCCGTGCCGAGGACGACGGCGCCCGCAGCACTGTCGTACGCCGCCACCGCCTCGGGTCGCAGGGCGAGCAGGCCGAGCAGCATCCACGGCGCGGCGACCGCCAGCCGGGCCGCGTTGACCGTCCACGACTGGCGGCTCTCGAGCTCGCCGCGGGTCCTGGCGTTCTCGCGCAGGAAGCCGGAGAGTGTGCGCAGCAGCGTGCCGAGCTCGCCGCCGCCCACGGCACGCGCGACCCGCAGCGACTCGGCGACACTGTCGCCGACCGGGTCGGCGAGTCGCTCCTTGAGCCGGTCGAGGCAGTCGTCGAACCGTCCCGTCGCGCGGTAGTCCTCCGCGAACCGGAGGAACGGCGGACGCAGGGTCTCGGGACCGCGGGTGGCGAGGCCCGCGACCGCCTCGGGCAGCGACATGCCGGCGCGGACGGCGGAGGCGAGGTTGTCGACGACCTCGGGCCACAGCTCGCGCAGCTCGGTGCTGCGCCGACGGCGCCGCATCGAGACGAGTGCCCGCGGCGCGAGCGCGGCGATGCCGGCGAACGCCAACGCCACCACCCACGCCCGGGACAGGGCGAGCATGCCGAGCCCGCCGACCACCCCGAGCACCACCGACGCCGCGACGAACTGCCGCGGCGTGACGCCCTCGATCCCCGCCTGCGCCAGCAGCTCGGCGGTGCGGGAGTGCCGCCGCACGCGCGGCGCCGGAGGCGGGGTGGTGAGGCCGAGGAACACCAGGACCGCACCCAGCCCGAAGGTCAGTCCGACGAGGGCCCCCATCACCGCACCCCCGTCGGCGGCGCCGGACGCCGCGGCGCGAGCAGCGCACGCAGGTCGTGACCGGCCCGCTCGAAACGGTCGGGATGCGGCGGGTAGCCGTCGGCCCGGACGAGGCGACCCTCGCGGGTGACGAAGACGTCGGCGGTCTCGATGACATCGCCCTCGACGCGGCTGGTGACCGCGACGACCTCGCGCACCCACCGCTGCCCGCCCGAGCCGAGCGCCATCGACACGACGAGGTCGACCGACCCCGCGACGGTCGGGGTCACGAACGCATGCGTGACGTTCTCGCCGGCAAGAAGTGGCAACGTACAGAGCTTGGTGATGGCCTCGCGGGCGCTGTTGGCGTGCACCGAGCACATCCCCGGGATGCCGGAGTTGAGCGCGATCAGCAGGTCGAGGCACTCCTCCTGACGCACCTCGCCGACGATGATCCTGGAGGGCCGCATGCGCAGCGCCTCCTTCACCAGGCGCCGCAGCAGGATCTCGCCGCGCCCGTCGAGGTTGGCCTGCCGCGTCTGCATCGGCACCCAGTCGGCCAGGTGGCGCAGCTTGAGCTCGAAGACCTCCTCGCACGTGATCACCCGCTCGCTGGCGGGGATCGCGGCGGCCAGGCAGTTGAGCAGCGTCGTCTTGCCCGCCTGCGTGCCCCCGGACACGATCACGTTGAGGCCGGACGCCACGGCGGCCTCGAGGAACTGCGCGCACTGCGGAGTGAGCGTGCCGAACCCGACGAGCTCGTCGAGCGACGAGGCGGCGACGACGAACTTGCGGATGTTGACGGCCCAGGACTCCCGCGTGACGTCGGGGATGACGACGTGGAGGCGGCTGCCGTCGGGCAGCGCGCTGTCGACGAACGGGCTCGACAGGTCGAGCCGGCGGCCGGAGTTCTTCAGCATGCGTTCGACGAGGTCGCGGACCTGCGCCTCGGTCAACACGGTCGTGGTCAGCTCGCTGCGGCCGTGCCGCGCGACGAACACCCGGCCCGGCTCGTTGATCCAGACCTCCTCGACCGTCGGGTCGTCGAGGTAGCGCTGCAGCGGGCCGAACCCGGCCACCGCGTCGAAGACGCTGCGCGAGACGCCGGCGGCGTCGCCCAGCCGGGGCAGGCCGCCGGCGAGACTGCGCTCCCCGTAGTCGGCGACCACCTGGTCGACGAGCGAGCGGACGAGACCCGGCTCCGCCACGGGATCGAGGCCACGGCGACGGACCAGCTCGCGGACCTCGTCCTCGACCACCGTGACGGCGTCCATCGCCCCCTCCCGTCCAGCCCGCTGCGAGGCTAGGGTCTGTCCCGTGGACCGCTCCGTCGCGAGCGGCGTCCAGGGCGGTCAATGGCGGCGGCGGACGACGAGCTCGTACTGGACGTACTTGCGAGCGAGGACAACGCCGCCAGTGGCCGCCCTGGGCGCCGCGTAGCAGGAGGGGTTCCGCGGGACAGACCCTAGTCACCGAACAGTGACCGCAGCAATACCCACCGCGAAGTTGTGGATGAGCAGCATGCCGCCTGGTGCGCCACCGCGGTCGGCGGGGTCGCCGCACCGGCGGTGTTGCGCCGGGACCCGCCGGCACCGTACCGTCGTCGAGCTGCCATTCAGGCGGTACGCAACGGGGGGACATCGGGGCGTGTGCGGTCCGCGGTCCTCCCTGCGGGCCGCCGGTGGTACGGACGGACCTGGCCCCGAGAGGTGACGACGACGATGCGCACGCTACGACTTCCGCTGCTCGCGGTGGCGGCCGCAACCCTGCTGGCGGTCGGGCTGACGAGCCCGGCGCTCGCCGCTCCCGTGTTGGGCTCCCCCGCCTCCTCCTGCGTCGTCCGCGCCCAGCCGCTGGACGGCGCACCCGACCCCGTCGACGTCACGTGCTTCCGCAGCCTCGCGGCGGCGGTCGCCTACGCCACGAGCGGCGCGGTCCACATCGCGCCGAACACCAACGAGCTCACCCAGGAGCAGCTCGACGGCGGCACGCGTGCGGTGAGCGCCAGGGGTGCGAAGGCGAACCGGATCATCGGCATCGAGTACGAGGACCCGCGGTTCGAGGGAAGCACCAAGGTCTACAACGTCGCGGCCACCCCGTGCAACGACGGCGGCCGGTACACCGACACCGACCTGCGCGGCGACCCGATGGACGACGAGATCTCCTCGGCACGCACCTACGAGGGTTGCGTCAGCCGGCACTACCAGTACGCGGGGTTCTCCGGCATGAGTCACGACTGCGGCTGCGCCGTGATGGGCGACATGAACGACCGCACCACGTCGATCCGCTGGACCTGACCCGACGCCGCAACGGGGTGCTGGATGGTGGTCGCGCGGCGGAGGCCCACCCCGGCGGCCTCCGACGCGCGACCGTGACCCGCGCCTCAGCGTTTGAGGCGCGGGAGTCCGAGGGCGCGGCAGGTGTCGGGGTCGCCGCTCGGGTACACCGCGGCGGTGCCGTTCTCCAGCACGCACGCCTGGAGCGCGGGCACCCGGTGGGTGCGGCCGTCGGGGCCCTGCGCGGTACGGGAACCGCGGCGGATCACGCCCTGCCGCCAGATGTCCGTGCACGCCTGGATCGGGTCGGCGTCCGCGGTGCGGCCCGCCTGACCCTCACCCCGCGTGGTCACGGTCGTGCCGGGGAAGTCGTCGCCCTGCTCGTCGACGACCTTGCTGTAGCAACGCACGTCGGTCGTGTGCTCGGCGGGACGGAACGCGACGTAGGCGGTCGCGACACCGCCCGTGGTGAGCAACGCCGCCGCGACCGCGATGACGCCCGTGCGCGTCAGCCACCGCCGCCGCGGGCGTAGCGAGAGGCGTGCGGCGTCCTCCAGCAGGCGCCGGGTGTCGTCCCGTCGCTCGGCGGGGAACCGCCGCGCCGGCGGCAGCTCGGTCATCGTCATAGGAGCGTTCCTCCCCTGACCCCGTTGGGTGGTGTCGGGCGCGCGTCGCCGACCGCACCCTGGTCGCCGGTCAGTCTCTTGAGTTGTTGGCGCGCCCGCGCGAGCCGCGACCGCACCGTGCCCACCGGCACACCGAGCGCCACGGCCGCGTCGGCGTAGCTGAGCTCGGCCCACACGCACAGGGCGAGCGCATCCTGCTCGTCCGGCGTCAGCTTGCGGAACACGCGCAGGATCCGTTGCATCGCCCGCTCGTCGTCGACCCGCTCGGCGGTCTCGTCGGCCGGGTCGGGCTGGACGACCGCCGCCGGCAGCTTCGCGATGAGCCGGCGCCTGCGCCACAGGGCGCGCTGCTGGTTGCGGACGTCGTTGTTGGCGACGGCGAGCAGCCACGGCAGCAGGCTCTCGGTGGTCAAGCTGACCTCCCGGCGACGACGCCAGGCGTCGAGGAACACCGCCGACGTGAGGTCCTCAGCGGTGCTCCACGAGCCGGTACGCCGGAAACAGTGGTTGTAGACGGCGTCGGCATGGCGCTCGAACAGCTCGCCGAACGCGGACGGGTCGTCCCTGGCGACCTGCGTCCACAGCTCGGCGTCGCTACGCCGGTCAGGCTCCGTTGCGCCCACACCTGTTCCATGTCCGGCAGTACGAGGGGAGTTCGGTCACGATTCGGTAAACCCCTCCGGTGGCTCAGCCCAGGTACTTGTTCGCCTCGACCTCCGGGCGGTCGACCCTCCTGGCGCGGCGGCCGGCCTGCGCGGTCACGCCCACGCTGGCCACCATGACGAGCACCACGGCGACCACCTGCCACAGGCCGAGGCGCTGGGACAGCACGGTGACCCCGGCGAGCGCCGCGAGGGCGGGGTCGAGGCTCATCAGGATGCCGAAGACCCGCGGGGTGATCCGGCGCAGGGCGAACAGCTCGAGCGTGTACGGCACGACCGAGCTCATCAACGCCACGAGCGCACCGACGCCCAGGATCGCCGGGTGCAGCATCGCCGTGCCCGCCGTCACGATGCCGAGCGGCAGGATCGCGATCGCCCCCACGGCCATCGCCAGCGCGAGACCGTCGGTCTTCGGGAACCGGCGCCCGGTCTCCGCGCTGAGCAGGATGTACGCCGCCCAGCACGCCGCGGCGCCGAGCGCGAAGGCGACGCCCACCCAGTCCAGCCCGCCGGTGGCGCCGCCGCCGAGCAGGACGACGCCGGCCGCCGCGCAGCCGACCCAGAGCAGGTCCCACAGCCGCCGGGAGGTGACCAGCGCCAGGCCGAGCGGACCGAGGAACTCCAGCGTCACCGCGACGCCGATCGGCAGTCGGGCGATCGCCTCGTAGATGCAGGCGTTCATCGTCGCCAGCACCAGTCCGAACGCGATCATGACGCCGAGGTCGGCCCGGGTGCGCCCGCGCAGTCGCGGTCGGACGGCGACGAGCAGCAGCACCGCGGCGACCACGAGCCGTATCGTCACGGCGCCGAGCGGGCCGACCCGCGGGAAGAGCAGCGCCGCGAAGGCCGCACCGAACTGCACCGAGAGCGAGCCGCCCAGGACCATCGCGACCGCGGTGCCGATCGACCGCGCGCCCTGCTCGTCGGTGGAGGTACGCGCGGTCACTCCTCGACGGTATTCCTCTCCCGGTGGAGGGCGCCCGCGGGTGG
>WHST01000032.1 GCA_009379955.1 Streptosporangiales bacterium
CCGCTTCGAACGCCGGCCAGCACGGTCGGTACCACGGTCGAGTTCGGACATGATCAGATCCTCCGGGAGAGGTCGGAGAACCCGTCGGATGTTGTCTGATAGACACGCCGATCTGCGTCACGAAGTCAGGCGCAAAACAGCGCCCAGAGAGCTGCCTCACCCCGTAGATGCGCGCTTTTCGGGGTCGGGTGCCGGGTGTCAAGAAACCGCCAGACCACAAACACAACAAACAAACGCCACGCGGTTTCTTGACACCCGGCACCCGACCCCCACAATCAAGAAAGGGGCGAGGCAGCGGACCCCAAGCCAGCGGTCAGGAAGGGAGTGGCCAAGAAGCCACATCAGCCGGAGCGACATCAGCCCGCCGACCGGCAAGCACGGCTGACACGTTCCGCGCCGCCCGCTCAGCAACCCGAGGGAAGTTGTTCGCCACCGCCCCGCCGATGTGCGGCGTGACGACGACGCGTTCGAGGTCCCACAACGGCGACGTGCGCGGCAATGGCTCCACCGAGGTGACGTCTAGCCCCGCACCGAGCAGGTGCCCGGAAGCGATCGCCGCCGCGAGCGCCTCGTCGTCCACGAGCGTCCCGCGCGCAGTGTTGACCAGCATCGCCCCCTGCTTCATGCCGGCCAGGAACGCAGGCCCGACGAGACCCCGGTTGTCCGCCGTGGCGGGCAGGTGGAGCGACACGATGTCCGAGCGGGCAGTCAGGTCGCCGAGCTCCGCGTACGTCACCCCGCAGGCGCGCTCGTCGTCGGCCGATGCCCGTACGACGTCGTGGTACAGGACCGTCACCCCGAAGGCGGCGAGGCGGCGCGCGACGGCGCGGCCGATGTGGCCGAAGCCGACGAGTCCCGCGGTCTTGCCGGTGAGCTGGAACGCACGGGCCCGCACCTCCTCCTTCGGGAAGCCGCCGCGCCGCGTCTCGTCGACGGCACGACCGAGGTCGCGCGCCACCGCGAGGATCAGCAGCAGGGTCATCTCCGCGACTGCGTCGGCGTTGATACCGGCCGCGCGCAGCACGGGGATCCCGCACCGCGACGCGGCGTCGAGGTCGATCTTGTCCACGCCGACGCCGAGCTTCTGCACGACACGACAGTGCCGCGCGGCCTCGAAGACGGACGCCTCGACGGCCGACCACATGACCAGCGCGGCCTCGGCGTCGGCGATGACCCGACGACGCTCGTCCTCGGTGCTCTCGGTCACGTGGACGAGGTCGTGACCCGGGAAGCTCTCGGCGAGTGCCGTACGCGACGTGTCCGGCAGCACGTCGAGGACCGCGAGTACGGGCCGCGACGCGTTCATCCCCGGAGCAGCTCGAACGTCGGCGGCGACGTCGCGGCGTCGACGTGCACGCCGATCAGCAACGCCTCACCTGCGGCCCAGGCGTCTCGCATCAGCGGGGCGATCGCGTCGGCGGTGTCGACGTCGGCGCCACGGATGCCGAGCGCTGTCCCGAGGTCGGCGCACGAGAGCTCCGGCAGGCCGACGCCCACCGTCGTGAGGCTGCGCCGCGCCTGCTTGATCTCGATCTGCGACAGCGAACGGTCCATGAGGGCGACGAACACCGGTGGCACGTCGAGGTCGCGCGCGATCGCCAGCTCCGACGCCCGCATCAGCAGCGAGCCGTCGCCGAGGAACCCGACGACCCGGCGCCCTGTCGCGTACGCCGCCCCGATCGCCGCCGGCACCGTGAAGCCCATCGTCGACAGGCCGTTCGAGGAGAGGAAGTGCCCGGGTCTGGCGGTGTCGGAGAGCAGCGCCACGAGCGGCTTGCTGAAGCCCGCGTCGGCGGCCACGACCGTGTCCTCGTCGCACGCGCCGAGTGCCGCGTCGACGGCGGCGGCCACCGACAGGCCGCCCTGCACTGGTGCGAGGAGGTCACGCCGGAGGTTGTCGCGGTACGTCGTGACGTCCTCGGGTCGCCACTGCGAGGAGGGGTCGATGACCCGCCGGGTCAGCTCCCGCAGGCACGTCTCGGGATCGGCCGTGACGCGTAGCGCGAACGGGATGCGCCACTCGGTCAGCGGCGTGCCGGTGACCGAGACCGTCGGCGCGTCGTACGGCCACGGCTTGTTGTAGACGTCGTACCCCTCGAGGTCGACGGTCACGATCAGGTCGGCCTCACCGAGGATCCTCGCCTCGACGTTGCCGCCGAGGAACGTGCCGGCGAAGTACGGGTGCTGCGAGTCGAGCACGCCCTTCTGTGCCGACGTCACGAAGACCGGGCAGCGGACCGCGTCGGCGAACCGCGCGAGGGTGTCGGAGGCGACGCCCGCGTGCCTGCCCCCGACGACGAGCGCGGGTCGGCGCGACTCGGTCAGGCGGCGTGCGAGGTCGGCGAGGGTCTCCGCGGACGGCACGAGCGTCCCGCGCGTGCCCGACCCGCCGTCGCGCAGCTCGGCGGCGAGCAGCTCGAGCGCAGGCTGACCCGCGCGGTCGGGCAGCTCGAGCGTGAGCACCTCATCGGGCAGCTCGACGTACACCGGTCCCGGCGGGCCCGTCACCGCGAGGTCGACCGCCTTGCACAGCAGCTGCGCGGGATCGACTCCCGCGGGCAGCCGGGTCGTCCACTTCGTCGCCGGGCGCACCATCTGCTCGACGTCGAACCCCTGCCGGACGACGAACGGCAGCCGCTTGGCCGCGTGCTGCCCGGACAGCACGAGCACCGGCAGTCCGTCGAGGTACGCGTGCACGAGCCCGTTCATCCCGTTGCTCACGCCGGGAGCCAGCGACAGCAGCGCGACGCCCGGCCGGCCGGTGAGCCGGGTGTCGGTGGCGGCCATGATGACGGCAGAGGACTCGTTGTACGCCGCGCGGTAGCCGATGCCGGCGCCGGCGAACGCGTCGAGCAGCGTCATGTGGTCCTCGCCGGGCAACCCGTACACCCGCTCGACGCCGAGCTCGGCCAGCACCGTCGCCACGCGCTCGGCGACCGTCATCCCACCCACGTCCGCACCTGCCTTCTTCCGCCGCTCAGGGATTGCATGCAATCATGTCCGCTCGACAACCTCAAGTCCCCCCAGGAGGCGTTCTCACGTGGGAATCACCTCCTCCTCTTGACCTTTGCCGCGTCCGGCCTGTATCCAAGTTGTACGCACTGAGGCGTACCAGAACGGTGAACCCATGGACATCGCGATCCGCGCGTTGACGGTCAGGTACGGCGACACCGTCGCCGTGCGCGACCTCGACGTCGACATCGCCGACGGCGAACTGCTCGTCCTGCTCGGCCCCTCGGGCTGCGGCAAGACCACGACGATGCGCTGCATCGTCGGCCTGGAGACCGCGGGCGAGGGCACGATCGAGATCGGCGACAGGGTCGTCTTCGACGCGGCCAAGGGCGTCAACGTCCCCGCGAACAAGCGCAACGTCGGCATGGTCTTCCAGTCGTACGCGATCTGGCCGCACATGACCGTCGCGGAGAATGTGTCGTTCCCGCTGCGGATGCAGAAGGTGCGCAAGCCGGAGATCCGCGAACGCGTCGCCGAGGCGCTCGCGACCGTGGGGCTCGAGGGCTTCGGTGACCGCGGCGCCAGCCTGCTGAGCGGCGGCCAGATGCAGCGCGTCGCCCTCGCGCGGAGCCTGGTCATGCGCCCCAGCATGCTGCTGCTCGACGAGCCGCTGTCCAACCTCGACGCCAAGCTGCGCGAGAAGCTCAGGTTCGAGCTGCGCGAGATCCAGCAGACCCTCGGCATCACGACCGTGTACGTGACGCACGACCAGCACGAGGCCCTCGCACTCGCCGACCGCATCGCCGTGATGCGCGACGGCGTCATCGTCCAGCTCGGCACGCCCACCGAGCTCTACCGCGAGCCCAACAGCGTGTTCGTCGCCGACTTCCTCGGCGTCGACAACATCCTGCCTGGCACCGTCGACGCGTCCGACCAGGACGGCACCACGGTACGGGTCGGCGAGCACCGCGTCGTCGCGCCTCCCGGTGACCACGCGACGGGCAGCCAGGTGCACGTCTGCGTCCGCCCCGAGGACGTGACGCTCACCGCCGACGGCACCGAAGGCGCCGGCGGGACCTCCAACACGCTGCCCGCGACCGTGCTGTCGTCGAGCTTCCTCGGCGACCAGACCAGGTACCACATCGCCCTCGCCGACGGCCAGGACATGTACGCCACCTCGACCGACAAGCGCACGCAGTTCGCGCCCGAGACCAGGATCCTGGCCCGGGTCGCACCCGACCAGGTCCAGCTGCTGGTGGACTAGTCCATGAACCGGACCCGACGGGTACTGCGCTATCTGCCGATGGCGTTCCTCTTCGTCGTGCTGTTCTTCCTCGTCGTCGTGCCGATGGGCATCCTGCTGTACGCGACGTTCGTCGACACCCCGCCCCGACCGGGTGCGCCTCCCGCGAAGTTCACCCTGGACAACTACGCGCAGCTGCTGTCGCCCGACAACATCACCGCGCTCACCAACACTCTCGCCGTCGGCGTCGGCGGCACGGTCATCGCCGTGGTCATCGGCTGCGTGCTCGCCTGGCTCGCGGCGCGCACGAACGTCCCGGCCAAGCCGCTCGTGCAGATGGCCGGCATCATGCCGCTGTTCGTCTCGTCGCTCGTCGGGTCGATCGCGTGGGCGGTGATCGCGTCGCCCCGCCAGGGCTACGTGAACATCCTGATGCGCGACCTCGGCCTGCCCGAGTTCGTCAACATCTACTCGCGGCCCGGGCTCATCTTCGTCTTCGGGCTCTACTACGCGCCGTACGTCTTCCTGTTCGTCAACAGCGCGCTCACGCTGCTCAACCCCGAGCTCGAGGACGCGGCGCAGGTGCACGGCGCCAACTCCTGGCGCGTGCTGCGACACGTCACGCTCAAGCTCGTCACGCCCGCCCTGCTCGGCGCGGCCACCCTGACACTGATGCTCATCATGGAGAACTTCACCGTTCCCCAGGTGCTCGGCTCACCGCGCGGCATCCAGACCATCCCCACGCAGATCTATCGGCTGATGGCGACGTCGCCGTCGCAGCCCAACGTCGCGAGCGTCGCGGGCACCGTGCTCCTCGTCATCACCATCGCCATGGTGATCATCCAGCGCCGGCTGCTCGCCACGAGACAGTACGTCACCGTCACGGGCAAGGGTCTGCACCCGCGGGTCCGCAACCTCGGTCCGTGGCGCTGGGTCGGTTTCGCGTTCGCCGTCGGCTACATCCTGCTGGCCGTCGTACTGCCGATCTGGGCACTGGCACAGAGCGCGCTGCGACCCAACCCGTACACGCCGAACTTCGCCTCGCTGTTCGACCTCGACCAGTTCAACCTCGACATCATGCGCGAGGCGCTCGACTCGCAGTCGTTCCAGTTCGGGCTGATCAACAGCATCCTCGTCGGCATCGGCACCGCGCTCTTCGGCGGCGCGTTGTACCTGCTGCTCGCGTACATCGTGCACCGCACGGACACGCCTGGGCGCCGGTACCTGCAGTACATCGCGATGTGGCCGATCGCCGTGCCCGCGCTCGTGATCAGCCTGGGCTTCCTCTGGACCTGGATCAGGTTCCCGCTCGTGTACGGCACGCTCGCGGTGCTGATCCTCGCCTACATCAGCCGCCTGATGCCGCAGGGGTTCCAGGGCGTCTCGTCGAGCATGATCCAGGTGCACAAGGATCTGGAGGAGAGCGCCTTCATCTCCGGCGCGAGCCGGCTGCGCACGGTGTGGGAGATCCTCCTTCCCCTCATCCGCACTGGCGTCGCGTCGACGCTGATGCTGATCTTCATCCTCTCGATGCGCGAGCTGAGCGTCGCGATCTTCCTGTTCACCTCGGAGACGCAGGTGCTCTCGATCGCCATCTACAGCGAGTGGGAGGGCGGCCGGCTGCCGCCCGTCGCGGCGATGAGCCTGCTCTACGTCGCACTGATGCTCGTCCTGACGCTGATCGGCAGGAGGTTCCTCGGGATCCGCGCGGGCTGAGCAATGCAACGTCCGTACGAAGGCACACGACAGATCACCGCAACAAAGGGGTTGTCATGCGAAGGAAGTCGACACTGGTCGCGGGGGCCTGTGCGATCGCGATGCTCGCGGCGTCCGCGTGCAGTGCGGGGTCGCTGTCCGACGAGGGCGGAGGCAAGGCGCTGGAGCTCGACGGCGAGACGGTCGCCTCGCAGAAGCTGTACGACGCGGCCAAGAAGGAAGGCACCGTCAATATCTACACCTCGGTCAACGAGGTCGCGACCAAGGCGATGCAGGACGCGTTCACCGAGGACACCGGCATCAAGGTCTCCGGCGTCCGCAGTCCCACCGGGCGGCTGAACGAGCGGATCCTGAGCGAGCACGGTGCGAAGTCGCTGCCCGCCGACATCATCGCCATGCCCGACGACGCCCTGTGGAAGGACCTCGTCGACAAGAAGATGTTCGTCGCGCACAAGGTACCGAACGACGCGGACATCCCGGACGAGTACAAGGGCGCGGACTCGGTGTACTACGCGTTCATCTCCGCGCCGACCACGATCGCCTTCAACAAGGAGGAGCTGAAGAAGGCCGGTGTCGCGGAGCCGAAGAGCTGGCAAGACCTGCTCGACCCGAAACTGAAGGGCGAGAAGGTCGGCATCGTCCACGCCTCGCAGGGCGCGGGTGGCTGGAACCTCGCACTGTTCATGCGCGACAAGCTCGGTGACGACTACTGGCAGAAGCTCGCGGACCAGAAGCCGCTGCTGGAGTCGTCGGTCGGCTCGCTCGGCGAGAAGCTCGGGCGCGGCGAGGTCGCGGTCGCCGCGGCGAGGCCGGGTGTCGCGGGTGACCTCGCCGACCAGGGCGCGCCGGTGGGCTACGTCTGGGCGAGCGACGGCGTCCCGATGTTCAACTTCTTCATCGGGCAGGTCGCGAAGAGCGAGCATCCCAACGCCGCGCAGGTGTACATGAACTGGGCGATGTCCAAGCGCGGACAGTCGGTGGCCGCGAAGGAGGGTGGCGACTACTCGGTGAACCCGAAGGCCGCCAAGCCGGAGACGGGCGGCAAGCCGATGCCGCCCATCGACGAGATCAAGCCGTACACGCCGACGACGGAGAAGGCCATCGGGCTGCGCGAGGAGTGGATCGCGGAGTGGAACAAGGTGTTCGGCTACCGCGGCTAGGACATAGGTCGTAGCCGAAGAGACGAGGAGGCGGGCCGGTTGGGTCAGTTCGAGCTGACACCCGAGCAGCAGCAGATGCGCGCCCTCGCGCGTGAGGTGTCGGAGGAGTTCAGGGACCGCTCGACGACCTGGGAGACGTCGGGTGAGTTCCCCTGGCAGAACATGTCGCGGCTCGCCGAGACGGGACTGCTCGGGGCCAGCGTGCCCGAGCAGTACGGCGGCGGCGGGGGCACCTGGCTCGACGCCGCGCTCATCCTCGAGGAGATCGGCCGGTGCTGCTACGTCACGGCGATGGCCGCACTCGGCGAGCTGGGTGTGCAGACCCGGGTGATCGCCGCGTACGGCAGCGAGTCCGTTCGGGAGCGGCACCTGCCCGAGGTGGCGCGCGGCGAGGCGATCTGCGCGATCTGCATCACCGAGCCCGACACCGGTTCCGACCTCAAGGCGATGCGGACGACAGCGCGCGACGACGGCGACCATGTCATCGTCAGCGGGCACAAGACGCTCATCTCGCGCGCCGACGTGGCGGCCGTGTTCGTCGTCTTCTGCAAGATCAAGGGTGCCTCGGGCGCGGACGAGGTCGGCGCGGTCGTCGTCGGCCGCGACACCCCCGGGCTGTCCGTCGGCCAGACGTTCCAGACCCTCGGCGGCGACACGCTGCACGAGGTGAGCTTCGACGAGTGCCGCGTGCCCGCCGACCACGTGCTCGCCAGGGACGACGGGCTGCGCCGCATGCTGAGCATGTTCAACGGGCAGCGCTGCCTCAACGCGTCGGTGTCGCTCGGCATCGCGCAGGGCGCGCAGGACCTCGCGGTCGACCAGGCGAAGAACCGCAGGCAGGGCGGACGTCCCATCGGCGAGCACCAGGGGCTCGGCTGGCTGCTCGCCGACAACGAGGTGGCGATCGAGGCGGCGCGGCTGCTGATCTGGCGAGCCACCGCCAAGGCCGGCCAGGGCTTCCCCGAACGCCACGAGGCGAGCATGGCCAAGCTCTTCGCGAACGAGATGGCCCTGCGCGTCACGGACACGGCACTGCAGGTCTTCGGCGGGCACGGCTGGACCAAGGAGATGCCGGTCGAGCGCTACCTGCGATGGGCGCGGTACGGACCGCTCGGCGGCGGCACGCCACAGATCCAGCGCAACGGCATCGCCCGTCACCTGCTGCGGGCATAGCGGATGCAGCTGCTGGAGCACGAGGCCAAGTCACTCGCCGCCGCGGTCGGTCTGCCCGTACCCGACGGTCGCGTGGCGGGCGATCCCGCCGAGGCCGAGCACGTCGCCCGTGAGCTCGGTGGTCGCGTCGTGGTGAAGGCGCAGGTGCCGGCGGGAGAGCGCGGCAAGGCCGGCGGCGTGTGTACCGCCGACGACCCCACGCAGGCCTCGGCCGCCGCGGCGGAGCTGCTCGGTCGCCGCGTCGGCCGGCACGTGCCCACGTCCGTGCTCGTCGAGCGTCACGTCCCCCACGTGCGCGAGGTGTACGTCGCGGTCACCGTCGACGGCAGGGCACGCAGTGCCGCGTTGCTGCTCGGCGCGCACGGCGGCGTCGACGTCGAGGACGACCCGTCCCGCATCTCGGTGGTGCCCGTACCGGTCGCCAGTGGCCTGCGGCCGTGGCATGTCTGGAACGCCGCGCACGACCAGCCCGACCTCCCCGCCTCGCTCGTGGAGCGCCTCGTGCCCGTCGCCGAGGCCGCGTACCGGCTCTTCACCGAGCGACGCGCCGTGCTCGTCGAGCTGAACCCCGTGCTCGTGACCGAGGCCGGCGACGTGGTCGCCGCCGACGTCCGCGTCGTGCCCGAGGACGCGCTCACCGCACCGGCTGCCGACGACCCGTCGGCGCGGGCCGCCAAGGAGTACGGCTTCGACTTCGTCACGCTCGACCCGGCGGCGAGGGTCGGCCTCGTCAGCACCGGTGCCGGCGGCTCCCTGCTGCTCGTCGACCTGCTGACCGGGGCGGGCGCGCCGCCGATCAACTTCTGCGACATCCGCAGCGGTGGCATGCGCGGCAGCACCGATCGGCTCGTCTGCGTACTCCGCGAGCTGCGCCGCTTCGACCACCTCGCCTGCCTCGCGGTGAACGTGTTCGCCGGCATCACCGACATCACCGAGTTCACCCGCCTGCTCGTCCGCGCGGTGGAGATCGAACCACCGACCGTCCCCCTGATCGTGCGCGTCGAGGGCAACGGCGCGGAGGACGCCAGGCGCCTGCTCGACGCGGCCGGCCTCACCTACGTCCGCTCGCTCGAGGACCTCGTCGACGCCGTCGCGGCGACCGTACGGAACGAGCCGGCGGCATGAGCCTCCTGGACGAGGTGCAGGGACCCGTGCTCGTGCACGGCATCACCGGCCGTGCCGGCCGCAGGTTCGCGCCGCACATGCGCGCGTACGGCACGGACGTCGTCGGCGGTGTGGCGCCCGGCCACGGCGGCGAGACCGTCGACGGCCTGCCGGTCTTCGACACGGTCGAGCGCGCCGTCGACGCGACGGGCGCACGCGTGGTCGTGGCCATGCTGCCGCCGGCGCGCGCGGCGGCCGGGCTGCTGGAGTGCGCGTACGCGGGCGTCCGGGTAGCGGTGTGCGTGACCGAGGGGATCGGCCAGCACGACCTGCTGCTCGCGCTGCAGGTGGCGGCGGACCACGGCATGCGGATCGTCGGGCCGAACACCGCGGGTCTCCTGGTGCCCGGCCGGGTCACCCTCGGCTTCCTGCCCACCGACTTCGCCGAGCCGGGACGCTGTGCGCTCCTCTCCCGCAGCGGCACCCTGTCGTACGAGGTCGCCTACGAGTGTGCGCGCACCGGCATCGGACTGTCCGCGTGGATCGGCGTCGGCGGCGACGGTCTCAAGGGCGCGGCGTTCGCCGACCTGTTCCCCGAGCTCGTCGCGCACGACGGCACCGGCGCGCTCGTCCTCGTCGGGGAGATCGGCACCAGGGACGAGGAGGACGTCGCACCTCTCGTCGCGCGCTCCGCCGTGCCCGTCGTCGCGCTGATCGCCGGCAGGAGCGCGCCGCGCGGCGTCGCGATGGGGCACGCGGGCGCGTTCGTCGGTGGACCTGGAGGCGGCAGCTGGGAGTCGAAGGTGGACACCCTGCGCGCCGCGGGTGCGACCGTCGTCACGAGCCCGCGGGCGGCGGCGGACGCCGTGCGCGACGCCCTGGCGGGGACGGCGGCATGATCGACATCGTGTGGCTACGTCGAGAACATGCTGCGAATGCGGACGTCCCTGGCACTGCGCATGTGCTCGGCCGCGTTGCTGCTGGCAGCGTCGGCGTCGCCGGACGCGACGGCCTCGATGATCGCGCGGTGCTCCGCGAGCATGTCGCGGATGCGGCCGGGCACCAGCAGGTTGCTGCGGCCGAAGCGGCGCACCGCGTGCTCGATCTGGGTCAGGAAGCGTTCGAGGTACGGGTTGCCGCACGCGTCGCGCAACACCCGGTGGAACTCGAGCTCGAGCTTGATCAGGGCGACGGGCTCGTCGTCGTCGATGTGCTCGGTCATCTCCCTGTGCACCCGCGACAGGTCGTCGACGAGACCGGCGGGCCGGCGCCTGGTCGCCTGCGCGGTAGCCATGCCCTCGAGCATCTCGCGCACCGCGTAGACCGCGAGGATGTCGTCGACCGTCATCGGTGCCACCAGGCTGCCGCGGTGCACGTTGCGGACGACGAGACCCTCGTCGGAGAGCCGGCGCAACGCCTCGCGCACGGGAGTGCGGCTCACCGACAGCTCGTCGGCGAGCTCGCCCTCGCGCAGCCAGGTCGACGGCGGCAGCACGCCGTCGAGCACCGCCTCGCGCAGCGCGTCGGTCACGACGTCCGTGGTCGAGCCATGCTTCGGCACGGTGGCAAGATACGCCCGCAACACCTCGTGCCGCGCCGACTGCGGTACGGGTCCACGCCCGCTCGCACCAGAAATGCGTACCACCTCCCACTGACGCGCGATGGAAACTGAAACTCATCATGAACCAAGATCGGCCAATTGACAAGACGACGGTCTACGCGGCATCCGATGAAGTGATTTCGTACACCGGCGGTTTATTCATGGCATATGGCGTGCCTCCTGACGACGCCGAGACGACGGCGCGATGCTTGGTACGAGCCGATCTTCGCGGTGTCGAAAGCCATGGCATTACCCGCATGGCGGGCTACCTGGACCGACTGGAACGAGGTCTGGTCAAAGCCAAGCCAAATCTCCAGGTCGAACAAGTCACCGCCGCCGCCGCACGGCTCGACGGTGACGACGGTCTCGGTTTCGTCGTCGCCACCCGGGCGACCGGCGAGGCGGTCCGCATGGCCTCCGACATCGGCATCGGCATCGTCGGCGTGCGCCGCAGCACCCACTTCGGCATGGCCGCCAACTACGTCCTGCAGGCCGTCGACGCCGGCTACGTCGCGCTCGTGTTCACCAACGCGTCCCGCGCGATGCCGCCGTGGGGTGGTCGCGAGGCGCTGCTCGGCACGAGTCCGATCGCTGCCGGCGCACCGTCGGGATCGGAGCACCCGTTCGTCCTCGACATGTCGCCGGCGGTCGCCGCGCGAGGGAAGATCAGGCGGGCACTCAAGCTCGGCCACTCGATCCCCGCCGGCTACGCGCTCGACGCCCAGGGTCGCGAGACCACCGACCCGGCCGCGGCACTCGCCGGCGGCGTCGTCCTCCCCGCCGCCGGCCCGAAGGGGTCGGGACTCGCCCTGCTGATGGACGTCCTCGGCGGCGTCCTCACCGGCGCGGCGTTCGGTGGTGACGTCGGCGACCAGTACAAGGACTACGACCGGCCGCAGAACGTCGGCCACACGTTCGTCGCCGTGCGTCCCGACCTGTTCGTCTCCGACTTCGACGACCGGATGGCGACGCTGTTGACCCGCGTCACCGGGGTCGAGCCGGCGGAGGGCTTCGACGAGATCCTGACCCCCGGCGAGCCGGAGCAGCGGACCGAGGACCAGCGACTCAGTACCGGCATCCCATACGTGGCGGAGGACCTGCGCCCCCTACAGGACCTGGCCGAGACCCTCGGCGTCCCACCGCTGCGCACGTCCCCGACCCCGCTGGATCCGTGAGGGGCACCCTCACCGTGGCCCAGCGCGGTGAGGGTGCCCCTCACGGGCGTGGGAACACGGTGAGGGTGCCCCTCACGGGCTCCCGGTCGCCCGGCGGCCGTGGCTACCCGCCTCCCGGCACCGCCAGGGGCGTGTGGGACGTCGGGTCGGCGAGGACGCGCTGGGTGACCGTGCCGGCGGCTCCGCGGACGGCGGCGTCGGGGCCGAGGCGGGAGATCTCGATGCGGATCGGCTCCCAGGACGACGCGATCGTGTGCTGCCTGAGCGCCTCGGTGAACGGTTCCGCCAGCCAGGGCGCCAGCGGTGAGTAGATGCCGCCGAGGACGACCGTCTCGACGTCGAGCAGGTTGACCGCACCCGCCACTCCCCGACCGAGGGCCGTGCCCGCCTTGCGCACGGCACGCACCGGGCGGGCGCGACCCGCCTCCAGGGCGGCGAGGAGTCCCGCCAGCGAGCCGTCCGGCCGGCCGGTGGCGGTGGTGGGCGTGGGATCGAGGCCCGCGGCCTGGAGGATCGCCTCCTGCCCGCAGTAGCGTTCCAGGCATCCGCGGCCACCGCACGGGCAGGCAGGCCCGCTCATGTCGAGCGAGAGGTGGCCGACCTCGCCGGCGAAGCCGCGTGCCCCGCGCGAGACGCGCCCGCCGGACACGATGCCCGCACCGACGCCGATCTCGCCCGACACGTGCAGGTAGTCGCCCCAGGTCGCCCCCTCGCCGAACCAGAGCTCGGCCAGCGCCGCGAGGTTCGCCTCGTTGTCGAGCATCACCTGCGCGGGCTCGATCCCCAGGCGCGCGCCGAGCAGGTCCGCCACCGGCACGTCACGCCAACCGAGGTTGGGCGCGTGCAGCAGGACGCCGTCGGCGTCGACCACGCCGGGCAGTGCCACGGCGAGCCCGCTCACCACGAGGCCCTGGGCAGCCGCGGCGTCGAGCGCCGTACGCGCCATGTGCGCGAGGCGGTCGATCGCTCGCCCGGGTGAGTCCCGGTTGTCGACGCAGTCGACGCGGTGGAACCGCGTCTGCCGACCGAGGTCGATGACGCACACTGCCAGGTAGTCGACGTTGATCTCGAGGCCGAGACCGGCGCTGCCGGCGGCGTCGATCGTCAACACGCTGCCAGGACGGCCGATCTCACCCTGCGCACGCACACCCAGCTCCGCCACCAGCCCCGCGTCGAGCAGCTCGGCGACGATGCTCGATACCGTCGCCTTCGTGAGGCCCGTCGCGGCGGCGAGCTGCGCCCGACTGCGCGGTCCCGTCGAAGCGAGGTGGCGCAGCACCAGACCGAGGTTGTGCCGCCGGACGCCGTACGGCCGCGCCGGCGCGGCTCGCGCTCGCGCATCGGAGTAGTCGATCTCGGATGTCATGTGGCCAGGATCGTACACCTACCGGATCATCGCCTCGGCCATTGTCACCGAAGGCATTCACTCTTGACAGGACCAGTCGGCCGCGCGTTTAGTTTGGCTCCTAGACGAAGTCGTCCGAGGAGCAGCCGTGGCCACGACCGACGAGTTGGTTCCCACCGCCGAGCACCGGTTCGCCTTCGGTCTCTGGACCGTCGGACACCCGGGGCACGACCCCTTCGGCGCAGCCGTACGACCGCCGCTCGACCCGGCGGAGGTGGTCCGCCGGCTCGCCGACCTCGGCGCGTGGGGCGTCTCGTTCCACGACGACGACCTCGTGCCACCCGACCTCGACGCCGGCGAGCGCGCGGAGCGCCTGAAGCGGTTCCGTCGCGCGCTCGACGACACCGGCATGGTCGTGTCGATGGCGACCACGAACCTGTTCTGGAACCCCGTCTTCAAGGAGGGCGCGTTCACGGCGAACAGCCGCGAGGTCAGGCGTCTCGCCCTGACGAAGACGATGCGGGCGATCGACCTGGGCGCGGAGTTCGGCGCGGCAACGTACGTCTTCTGGGGCGGCCGCGAGGGCGCCGAGGCCATGGCCGCCAAGCCCGGAGGCGATGCCCTCGACAGGTACAAGGAGGCCATCGACTTCCTCTGCGGCTACGTGCGCGACCACGCGTACCCGATGCGCTTCGCCCTCGAGCCGAAGCCCAACGAGCCGCGAGGCGACGCGCTCCTGCCGACCGTCGGGCACATGCTCGCGTTCATCGAGCGCCTCGACGACCCCGCGATGGTGGGCGTCAACCCCGAGGTCGCGCACGAGACCATGGCCGGGCTGTCGTTCCACCAGGGAGTGGCGCAGGCCCTGTGGGCGGACAAGCTCTTCCACATCGACCTCAACGGCCAGAAGATCGGCCGTTACGACCAGGACCTGCGCTTCGGGTCCGAGGGCATCAAGGACGCGTTCTTCCTGGTGCGCCTGCTCGAGTCGTCCGGGTACGACGGCCCGCGCCACTTCGACGCCCGGCCCTACCGCACGGAGACCGGTGAGGGCGTCTGGGACTTCGCCGCCGGCTGCATGCGCACCTACCTCGCGCTCGCCGCCGCGGCCAGGCGCTTCGACGCCGACCCCGACGTGAAGGCGGCCGCCGAGGCGGCGTACGTGCCCGAGCTCGCCGTCCCCACCGCAGGACCGTACTCGGCCGAGACCGCGGCGCAGCTGCGCGACGCGGCGGCCGACACCGACGCGCTCGCCGCCCGCGGGTACGAGAACGAACGCCTCGACCAGCTCGTCGTCGACACCATCCTCGGACTGCGCTGACCGCGGTCGGCACCGGTTCCAGGTCACAACGCCGTGACGGCACCGAACGAGAGAAGGCTGATCGCCAATGCGGATCACCTCGATGAGAAAGAGACCATGGGCAGCCGCGATCGGGCTCCTCGCCGTCGCCGGACTCGTCGCCTGCGGGTCGACAGGACCCAGCCGGGGCGGTGCGGGAGGTGACTCCGACGCCCCGCTCGTCTGGGCCGTCTCCGGCGCGGCCGACGCCATCTACAAGCAGTCCGTCACGCGCTACAACAAGGCGAACGACGGCGCGCAGCTGCGGATGCAGCTGTTCCAGAACGACCCGTTCAAGCAGAAGCTCCGGGTAGCGATGGGGGCGGACCGGCCGCCCGACGTCTTCTTCGGCTGGGGCGGCGGCATCCTCGACTCGTACGTGCAGGCCGGTGACGTGCACGACCTGTCCGCGGAGATGAAGACCGACGACTGGCAGCAGCGGTTCTTCCCCAACGTCATGGACGCCGTCACGTTCGACGACAAGGTCTACGGCGTGCCGATGAACGGCGTGCAGCCGGTCGTCATGTTCTACAACAAGGACGTCTTCCGCGAGCACGACGCACAGCCGCCGAAGACGTGGCCCGAGTTCCTCGCCCTGGTGAAGAAGTTCAAGCAGGCAGGCGTGCAGCCGGTCGCGCTCGGCGGCGCCAGCAAGTGGCCCAACCTGATGTACGAGGAGTACCTCGTCGACCGCATCGGCGGCCCGCAGGTCTTCGAGGACGTGCTCGCCGGCAAGCCCGACGCCTGGTCGCATCCCGCGTTCCTGAAGGCGAACACGATGATCCAGGAGCTCGTCGACCAGGGTGCGTTCGGCAAGGGCTTCGCGTCGGTCGACTACGACATCGGCCAGCAGAGTGCCCTCCTCTACACCGGCAAGGCCGCGATGGAGGTCATGGGCACCTGGGAGTTCGGCAGCATCCTCGACGCGCAGCCCGACTTCATCAAGAAGGGAAAGCTCGGCTGGGCGTCGTTCCCGACGGTGCCCGGTGGCAAGGGTGACCCCGCGAACATCGTCGGCAACCCGGCGAACTTCTACTCGGTCTCGCAGAAGTCCACCCACAAGGAGGCTGCGGTCGACTACCTGCGCAACGGCACCATGGACGACACGTACATCGACGCGCTGATCGGTGTCGGCCAGGTGCCGCTGGTGACGGGCATCGACGAGAGGTTCGCCGACGCCGACAACGGCGAGTGGCTGAACTACGTGTACGACACGACGGAGTCCGCGCCGAGCTTCCAGATGTCGTGGGACCAGGCGCTGCCGCCCGAGCAGGCCGAGGCGCTGCTCACCAACCTCGACCAGCTCTTCCTGAAGAAGATCACGCCGCGGCAGTTCTCGGCCAACATGAACAAGACGCTGGCATGAGCACGGGCGGCGCGACGAGGGCCGGGCCCAGCCCGGTCCTCGTCCTGCCCGCCCTCGGCTTCTTCGCGGTCTTCGCTCTCGCACCCATGGCGATCGTGGCGGTGCTCAGCTTCTTCTCCTGGGACGGTCTGAACACGCCGCGCCTGATCGGCTTCGGCAACTGGACGCGGTTCGCGCAGGACTCCGTCACCCACCAGGCGATCGGCCGGAGCCTCCAGGTGATGGCGCTCAGCTGGCTGGTGCAGACGCCGGTGAGCCTGCTGCTCGGCGTGTTCCTCGCCGGCCGGCAGCGCTACCGGGCGGTCTTCGGCACGCTCTACTTCCTGCCGCTGCTGCTGTCGTCCGCGGCGATCGCGATCACCTGGAAGAACGTCCTCGACCCCAACTTCGGCCTGCTCGGCCCGCTGGGCAGGCGGTGGGAGGCATTCTCGGAGAACTGGCTCGGCAACCCCGACCTCGCGCTGTACGTGGTGATCCTGGTCGTCAGCTGGCAGCACATCCCGTTCCACACGCTGCTGTACCAGGCTGCCGCCCGCCAGGTGCCGGCGTCGCTGTACGAGGCGGCGTCGCTCGACGGCGCGGGTCGGTGGGCGCAGTTCCGTCACGTCACGCTCCCCCAGTTGCGCTACACGGTGGTGACCTCGTCCACGCTGGTGCTCGTCGGCTCGCTCACCTACTTCGACCTGGTGTTCGTGCTCACCGGCGGAGGTCCGGGGTACGCCACGCGCATCCTCCCGCTCGACATGTACGTCACCGGGTTCGCCAAGTACCAGATGGGGTACGCGAGCGCGATCGCGGTCGTGCTGGTGCTCGTCGGGGTCCTCATGTCTCTCGCCCTGGTCAGGTTCAGCGGCTTCGCCCGGATGCGCAGCAGGCTGGAGGGCGACTGATGGTCGACACGGCGCACAGGCCCGACTCCCCGCCTCGTGACGGGCAGGCGGCACGGACGTCCGTCGCCGCCGGGCGCGGCACCCGCACGGCGCCGAACGTGCTCGGCGGGCTCGCCGGCCTGCTCTGGCTGGTCATCGTCGTCGTCCCCGTGTACTGGCTGGTCGTCACCAGCCTGAAGGACCAGGCGGGGTTCCTCGGCGGCAACCCGCTACTGCCCGGCGAGGGCCTGACGCTCGACAACTACCGCGACGTGCTCGCCGCGGGCTTCGTCAGGTACCTGGCCAACAGCGTCGTCGTCGCGTTCGGAACCGTCGCGATCGTGGTGCTCACGTCGCTGATGGCCGCGCACACCATCGTGCGGTCGCCGAGCCGGTTCGTCCGCACCGCGTTCAAGATCTTCCTGCTGGGACTCGCGATCCCCGCGCAGGCGACGATCATCCCCGTCTACTTCGTGATCACCCGACTGCACCTGTACGACACCCTGCTCGCGCTCGTGCTCCCGTCCGCGGCGTTCGGCATCCCCCTGACCGTGCTGATCCTCACCGGCTTCCTGCGGGACGTGCCGACCGAGCTGTTCGACTCCATGCGCATCGACGGGGCGACCGAGTGGCAGGTGCTCTGGCGACTCGCCGCGCCGCTGAGCAGGCCCGCGCTCATCACGGTGACGATCTACAACGCGCTCCAGGTGTGGAACGGGTTCCTCTTCCCGCTGATCCTCACCCAGAGCGCGGAGGCCCGCGTACTCCCGCTCGCGCTCTGGAGCTTCCAGGGGGAGTTCACCATCAACGTGCCCGCCGTCCTCGCCGCCGTCGTGCTGTCCACGATCCCGTTGCTGGTCCTGTACGTCGTCGGCAGGCGGCAGCTGATCAGTGGTCTGACGGCGGGGTTCAGCCGATGACATCCCGACCCGACGCCGACAGTGCCAACTGCCTTCGGCGGTCCGACGACAGTGGAGGTCTCGTGAACGACCAGGTGCAGCTGCGGACGAGCGGTTCCCGCCTCGTCACCCGCGACGGCACGCCCGTCGTCCTGCGCGGTGTCGGCCTCGGTGGCTGGATGAACATGGAGAACTTCATCACCGGCTACCCGGCCACCGAGTCGCAGCAGCGGCGGGCGTTGCGCACGGTCCTCGGGGAGGACGGCGCCCGGCACTTCCTCGACCGCCTGCTCGACGCGTTCTTCACCCGCGACGACGCCGCGTTCCTCGCGTCGCTCGGCATGAACTGCGTGCGGATCCCGGTGAACTACCGGCACTTCGAGGACGACGCCGAGCCGTTCGAGCTGAAGGAGGAGGGCTTCGCGCGGCTCGACCGCGTCGTCGACGCGTGCGCCGCGGAGGGCGTCTACACGATCATCGACCTCCATGCCCTGCCCGGCTTCCAGAACCAGCACTGGCACAGCGACAACCCCACACACTGGTCGTTCTTCTGGACCCACCGGCACTTCCAGGACCGGGTCGTGCACCTGTGGGAGGCGTTCGCGGCGCGCTACCGCGACAACCCCTGGGTGGCCGGCTACAACCCGGTCAACGAGCCGGCCGACGTCTCCGGCGAGGTGATCGGCCCGTTCTACGAACGGCTCGTGACCGCCGTGCGCGCGATCGATCCCGACCACATCCTCTTCCTCGACGGCAACAGGTACTCGACCGAGTTCCAGATGTTCGGCGACCCGTGGCCGAACACGGTCTACACCGCGCACGACTACGCGCTGCCCGGCTTCGTCGACGGCGGACCGTACCCGGGCACCTCTCGCGGCCAGTACGTCGACCGCGACCAGGTGGAGGCCACCTTCCTCGCGCGCACCGCGTACATGCGCGAGACGGACACCCCGGTCTGGATCGGCGAGTTCGGCCCGGTGTACACGGGCGACGCCGACCGGGACGAGCAGCGCTACCGGTTGCTCGAGGACCAGCTGGAGATCTACGCGCGGCACGGCGCAAGCTGGTCGATCTGGACCTACAAGGACATCGGGCTCCAGGGCCTCGTGCACGCGGCACCCGACTCGGCGTACCTGCGCCGCATCGCGCCGGTGCTGGACAAGAAGGCCCGGCTCGGCGTCGACGCCTGGGGCAGCGTGGACGACGGGGTGCGGCACATCCTCGGTCCGGTCGAGGAGACGTTCGCCAAGGAGTTCCCCGACTTCGACCCGTTCCCGTTCGGGCAGCAGCAGTGGTTCAACGTGCTCGTCCGGCACATCCTGCTCGCCGAGCCGCTGGTGCGGGACTTCGCACGCTGCTTCGACGGGGCGTCGACGGACGAGTTGGACGAGGCCGCCGGCTCGTTCGCGCTCGCCGCGTGCGTACGCCGCGAGCGGCTCTGCCGGATCCTGGCAGAGGCGGCAGGACGATGAGCGCCGCACTCGACCGGCGTGCGCTGCTCCGCCTGGCCGGTGGCCTGACGGCGACAGCCGCGCTCGGCAGCACGCTGCCGGCGACGGCGACGGCGACGGTGGACGAGCGGGCGGGCGGACGCCGGCGCGGACTCCGTGACCTCGCCGCACGCCGCGGCCTGGCCGTCGGCACGGCCGTCGACATGGCCGCACTGGTCGACGACGCGCGCTACCGCGACGTCGTCGTCCGCGAGTTCGACAGCGTCACCGCCGAGAACGTCATGAAGTGGGAGGCGGTCGAGCCCGAGCGCGGTCGGCTCGACTTCGCCGCCGCGGACGCGCTCGTCCGCTTCGCTCGGCGGCACCGGCAGGTCGTGCGCGGCCACACCCTGGTGTGGCACAACCAGCTGCCGTCGTGGCTGACGGATGGCGGGTTCGGCGACGCGGAGCTCCGCTCGATCCTGCGCCGGCACGTCCACCAGGAGGCCGGCCACTTCCGCGGCCGGCTCACCGCGTGGGACGTCGTGAACGAGCCGTTCGAGGAGGACGGCTCGATGCGCGACACGATCTGGCTGCGCGCGCTCGGTCCTGAGTACGTCGAGGACGCACTCCGCTGGGCGAGTCACGCCGACCCGCGCGCCAGGCTCTACGTCAACGACTACAACGTCGAAGGGCTGGGACCCAAGAGCGACGCGATGTACGCGCTCGTGACGAGGCTGCGGCGTCGCGGTGTCCCCGTCCACGGCGTCGGCATCCAGGGACACCTGTCGATCGCGTACGACTTCCCCGCCGGGGTCGTCGAGAACGTCCGGCGCTTCACCGACCTCGGTCTCGAGGTCGCCCTCACGGAGGTCGACGTCCGCATGCCGCTGCCGGTCACCGAGGAGAAGCTCGCGGTCCAGGCCGACTACTTCGACCGGCTCCTCCGCGCGTGCCTCGCCGAGCGGCGCGCCGTCTCGTACACCGTGTGGGGCTTCACCGACCGCTACTCCTGGGTGCCCGGCACGTTCCCCGGCGAGGGCGCCGCGACACCGTTCGACGCGGACTACCGGCGCAAGCCGGCGTACCTCGCGCTGCGCGACGCGCTCACCGACCACCCGCGATCCGCCCTCCCCAGTTAGGAGACCGCCATGGACGGTCTTGCCCGCCGCACGTTCCTGCAGGGCGGCCTCGGTGCCGCCGTCGCCGCCCCCGCCGCCCGGTGGTTCGCGTCCGGCGACGCCGCGCCTGACCGCTTCCCGCTCGTCGCCGGACGCCGGGCCGCGCCGCTGGTGGTCGGTGCGCAGGACCATCCCGGCGTCGTCCGCGCGGTCGACGACCTGCGCGACGACGTGGAGCGGGTGACCGGCGTACGCCCCGACGTCACCGGCACGGCACCGCGCGGACGCGACGTGGTGCTCGTCGGCACGGTCGGCAGGAGCCCGCTCGTCGACGGGCTGGTCGACTCCGGCCGGCTCGACGTCGCCGGGATCCGCGGGAAGTGGGAGACGACGCTCCTCCAGGTGGTCGAGGACCCGTTGCCTGGCGTGCACCGCGCGCTCGTGGTCGCGGGCAGCGACCAGCGCGGCACCATCTACGGGATCTACGAGCTGTCCAGGCATATCGGCGTCTCGCCCTGGTACTGGTGGGACGACGTGCCGCCGCGGCACCGCGACGCGTTGCACGTACCGGCCGGACGTCGCACGCTGGGACCACCGGCGGTGAAGTACCGCGGCTTCTTCATCAACGACGAGAACCCCGCGCTCGACAGGTGGGTGCCAGGACAGTTCGGACCGGGACTCGCACCCGACCACCCGAACGGGTTCAACAGCAGGTTCTTCGCGCGGGTCTTCGAGACGATGCTCCGGCTGCGCGCCAACTACCTGTGGCCCGCCGTGTGGGGCCGGGCGTTCGCCGAGGACGACCCGGAGAACCACGCGACCGCGACGAGGTACGGCGTGGTGATGGGTACGTCGCACGAGGCGCCGATGATGCGCGGGATCGAGGAGTGGAACCGGCACGCCGTCCCTGCCGTGCGGGACGAGGAGGGCAACATCACCGAACCCGGCAGCGACCCGTACGGCGGCACCGGCGAGTGGAGCTTCCGCCGGAACCGCGAGGCGATCGAGGCGTACTGGACCGACGGCATCGAGCGCATGGTGCGCGACGACTTCGAGGGCGTGGTCACCCTCGGCATGCGCGGCAACGGCGACGTCAGCCTGCCCGACGGCGACGGCATCGACCTGATGCGCGAGATCCTCGCGAGCGAGCGCAGCATCCTCGGTGACGTCTCCGGAGGGGACGTCACCGAGGTGCCGCAGGTGTGGACCCTCTACAAGGAGGTGCAGCGCTACTGGGACAAGGGACTGCGGGCACCCGACGACGTCACGGTCGTCTTCTGCGACGACAACTGGGGGAACATGCGCAAGCTCCCCGACCAGAGCCTGCCAGAGCGCGCGGGCGGCTACGGCATCTACTACCACTTCGACTACGTCGGCGGCGGGCGCAACTACAAGTGGGTCGACACCAACCTGCTGCCGAACATCTGGGACCAGCTGCACCAGGCGTACGAGTACGGCGTCGACCGGCTGTGGGTCGTCAACGTCGGCGACCTGAAGAACAACGAGCTGCCGCTGCAGTTCTTCCTCGACTACGCCTGGGAGCCTGAGCGCTGGCCCGTCGAACGACTCGGCGAGTGGGAGCACGGGTACGCGGCGGAGAACTTCGGCCACGAGCACGCCGCCGAGATCGCCGAGGTGCTGCACACGTACGCGCAGCTCCAGGCCCGGCGCAAGCCGGAGCTGCTGAACCGCAGGATCAGCCTCGATCCTGACAAGGACCTCGCCACGGACTCCTCTGCGGTGGTGTACGACGACGAGGCGACTCCGTACAGCCTGGTGTCGTACCACGAGATCGAGTCGGTGACGCAGGAGTGGCGACGGCTGGCGGAGCGCGCGCGACGGATCGGGCGAGCGCTGCCCGCCGAGCTGCAGGACGCGTACTACCAGCTGGTGAGCTACCAGGTGCAGGCCACCGCGAACCTGTACGACCTGCGCCTCGCCGAGTTCACCAATCTGCACTACGCGGCGCAGCGCCGTGCTGCCACCAACCACCACGCGGCCGTCGCCGAGGCACGGTTCGACGACGACCAGGCGATGTCGGCGTACTACGACGAACGGCTCGCGGGCGGCAAATGGAAGGGCTTCCAGACGCAGCCGAAGATCGGATACGGGGACGTCGAACGGTACGGCCCCAACGCGCCGTGGCAGCAGCCCGAGCTGAACGACGAGGCCCTGCCGGACGAGATCTTCCCCGCGGTGCGCAGGATCCGGCTCCCCCGTCGGGCCGAGCTCGGCGTCGCCGTCGAGGGCTCGGCGGCATGGTGGCCGGCGGAGGAGCAGCCGGCCGTCCTGCCGGTGCTCAGCCCGTACCGCAACGGCCCGCTGCCGTACGTCGAGGTGTTCAACCGCGGCTCCGTCGCGTTCGACTACCGGATCGAGTCGGCGGAACGGTGGCTGACGGTCACGCCCGCGCGCGGCCGGGTGCACCGGCAGCGGCGCGCCGTCGTGCGCGTCGACTGGTCGCGTGCGCCGAAGGGACGTACCGAGGTGCCGATCACGGTGCACGGTCCGGGAGGTGGCACGGTGGAGGTGACCGCGGTCGTCGACCGCCCGAGCCTGCGGCGTCCACGCGGCTTCGTCGAGGCCGACGGGTACGTCTCGATCGACGCCGAGAACCACACCCACGCCGTGGACGCCGGTGGCGTCACGTGGACGCGCATCCCGGACATCGGCAGGACCGGCTCGGGCATGGAGCCGTTCCCGGTCACCGCCGCGAGCCGCACGCCCGGCGGCGACGGCCCGCGACTGGATTTCACGACGACGCTGTTCACGACCGGTGAGGTAACCGTCTGGGCGTACCTCTCGCCGAGGAACAACGTGCTCTACACCGACGGGCTGCGCTACGCCGTGTCGTTCGACGACGCGCAGCCACAGGTGGTCGACATCGTGGCGGCGACCGGCTCGGACGACACCGCGATGAACCGGCAGTGGGAGCGCAACACCTCCGACAACGTCAACAGGACGAGCACGACGCACACGATCGCCGAGCCCGGCGTCCACCGGCTGACGTTCTGGATGGTCGACCCGACCGTCGTCCTGCAGCGGCTCGTCGTCGACACCGGTGGCCTGCGCACCAGCTACCTCGGCCCTCCGGAGAGCCTCCGGCTCCCCTGAGCGCACCTTCCGTCGCGCACGGACGGGACCGATAGCGTCCTCTCCGTGACTCACCCCACCGAACACCAGGACCAGCGGACGTACCGGGTAGCGGTCGTCGGGAGCAGCGGCGGCAACCTGCGCAGCCATGGGGGCGACGACCCGGCCGCGCTGCTGGAGGAGATACGTCGGCAGCTCGACGCCGCGGGCATCGAGCTCGCGGCCGTGCAGTTCGTCGCGGCGTCCGGGTCGATGGACACCGCGCGCGACGACACGTCCGCCGCCCTGTGGCAGCTCGTGTCGGGTGTGCCGGCGCCGACCCACGAGGGCGACCTCGCGACGGTCAACGACGCCGCACGCTCGGCCGACCAGGATCTCGCGGCGGCGGTACGCGCCGGCGAGCTGCACGGGCTCGTGCTCGTCAGCGCCGACCCCGATGACACCAACAGCGCGGTCGTCGCGGCAGCGGTCGAGGCCGGCCTCCCCGCCGCGGGCACCGGCGGCACGTCACTCGCCCGCGCCCAGGCCTCCGGCCTCGACCTCGTCGCGGCGTCCGGCACCACGGGTACGACGAGCAGGACGCGCGCGGTGTCGTACGCCGCCGGCCTGGCCAGGCACTGGGACCTGCCGTACCGCCCGATCATCGGCGGGACCGACGCGCGGCACGGGGGCGACTGGCGCGACCCGTGGCGGCGGGTGAGCATCCGCGGGATCATGGTGAGCTGCCTGCCCGCGTTCATCGCGATGGCGCTGACCCTCGCGCTCAGCAAGATCCCCGGGCTCGACGTGCTCACCAAGGTCTTCGAGCTGCTGATCGCCGGCATCCCCGTCGTCGTCGCGGCGATGGCGGCGCGCCGGGTGTCCGGCCTCGGCGAGGTCGGCGTGATCGCGGGCATCGTCGCGGGCCTGCTCTCCGTATCCGGCGGCATCCTCGGCGGCCTCGTCGGCGGCATCCTCGCCGGCGCCCTGGCGCACTACCTGCTGACGGCGACGGTCCGCTGGCGCTTCCCGGCCACGACGGCGAACATCGTGTCCGGCGGCCTGTCCGGACTCGCGGCCGGCCTGCTCGTCCACTTCGCGCTCGCGCCCGTCACCAGCGCCGCGGGACGCGGCATCAAGGCCGGCATCGAGGCGCTCGTCGACTTCAACCCGCTCCTCGCGGGCGCCGTCGCGGGCCTGGTGATGTGGCCGGCGATCATCGCCGGCATCTACCACTCGGTGGTGCTGCCGCTGGTGCTGCTGGAGATGTCGCAGAAGGGCCACAGCTTCTTCGGCGGCATCGACATGGTGGGCCTGGTCATGGTCTCGTTCGGCATCACCCTGGCCAACACCCTCGCGCCCCGCGACAAGGGCGAACGCCCGCTCGCGGCGTCCGGCGCACTGGTGAACTTCGGCTTCGGCACGTTCGTCGAGGCCGCGTACCCGTTCATGTTCGGCGACAAGCGCGTGTTCGCCGCAGCGATCGTCAGCGCGACGGCCGGCGGCGCCGTCGCCGGCGTCTTCGGCGTCGAGGCCACCGCATACGTCCCGACGGTCGTCGCGCCGTTCGTGTCGACGTCCGCGCTCGGCCTCGTCGCCGCGATGCTCGTCAGCGGAGGCAGCGCGTTCGTCCTGACCTTGCTGGCCAACCTGCATGCGCGACGCCGCGCCGCTCGGGCCGCTCGCGTCGGGTCCGCCGCCTCACCCCTTTCTTGATGGTGTAAGTCGATCGTCGGGTGCCGTTCACAGGTGCGCTCCGAGGGTCATCGGCGGAGCTTCACCTCACCGACATGGACTTCACCTCGTCCCGGCACGAGGTGAAGTCCACGTTGATCACGTGCACGTGATCAAACAGTGCGGGCGCGAGCCTAGTGACGATTCAGTGTCAGGCGTCGCCATAGCCACGCCTGGCACTGATTGACAACGTTGCGGAAGTCGACCCACGGAGCGGTCAGGTGTCCTGGGCCGTGGGGCGGAGGAAGATCTCGTTGACGTCCACATCCGGCGGCTGCGACACGGCGTACAGCACGGCGGACGCGACGGCGTCGGGAGCGAGGCGGCCGGCCGCCGGCTCGCCGAGCAGCGGCGTGTCGACCAGGCCGGGCTCGATCACGGTGACGCGGACACCGGTGCCGTTCAGCTCCAGCCGCGCCGCCTCGCCCATGCCGGTGACGGCGCACTTGGTGGCGCCGTACAGGCTGCCCGCCAGCGCGCGGCGGCCCGCGGCCGAGCTGGTGAGGACGAGGTGGCCGCGCGACGCCTCGAGCGCGTCGAGGGTCGCCCTGATCGTCAGCGCGGTGCCGTAGACGTTGGTCAGCACCATCGTGCGCCAGCGGTCCGCGGTGTCGGCGCGGAAGCCGGGGGTCACCGTGACGCCGGCGTTCGCGACGGCCACGTCGATACGCCCGAACGCCGCCAGCGCTTCGTCGACCATCCGCCGCTGGTCGTCCCACTCCGCGACGTCGCAGGTCACGGCGAGCACGCGCTCAGGACCGCCGAGCTCGTCACGCAGCTCCGCCAACCGTTCGGACGACCGGGCCGCGGCGACGACGCGGTAACCGGCCGCCGCCGCACGGCGCACCGTCGCCGCGCCGATCCCGCTGCTCGCTCCCGTGACGAGCAGCACCGGGTCACCGGTCGGCGTCATGCGGGCGAACGCGTCGTCAGCTGCTCGATCGCGGTGAGAGCGCGGTCGACCTCCGCTGCCGTGTTGTAGTGCAGTAGGCCGATGCGCACCGCGCCGCCGGTGTCGTCGAGGTCGAGGAGGCGCATCAGCTCGTACGCGTAGTAGTTGCCGCTCCAGACACAGATCCGCTCGTCGGCGAGGGCCTCGGCGACCGGGCGCGCCGTCCAGCCGTCGATGCGGAACGCGAGCGTCGGCGTGCGCCTGGCGGCCGCGCCGTACACGGTGACGCCGGGCATCGACCGCAAGCCCTCGAGCAGGGTGGCGAAGAGCTCGCCGCAGTACGCCTCGATCGCGTGCGCCGCCACGAGCAGGCGGGCACGACGCGTGCCCCGCGCGGCGGTCAGGTCGGCGAGGTGGTCGACCGCCGCGTCGAGCCCGGCGTACAGCTCGAACGGCGGCGTGCCCCACTCGAAGCGCGCGGGCACGTCGTCGGAGGCGGGCACGAGCTTCGCCGGCCGCAGAGCCTCCAGCACGGCGGGATCGGCCGCGACGCACCCGAGGTGCGGCCCGAAGAACTTGTACGACGAGCACGCGTACAGGTCGGCGCCCAGCTCGGCCATGTCGACCGGGCCGTGCGGTGTCGCGTGGACGCCGTCGACGTAGACGACCGCACCGGCGGCGTGCGCGCGGTCGGCGACGCCGCGCACGTCGGGACGCGTGCCGACCGCGTTGGACGCGGCGGTCACCGCGACGAGCCTCGTGCGCTCGCCGATCAGGTCGTCGTACTGCTCGACCGGGAGCTCGCAGGTGACCGGGTCGACGTCGGCCCAACGTACGGTCGCACCGGCGCGCTCGGCGTGGATCACCCACGGCCGGACGTTGGCGTCGTGGTCGAGCCTGCTCACGACGATCTCGTCGCCGGGCTGCCAGGACTGCGCGAACGCGTCGGCGAGCCGGAACGTCAGCGCCGTCATGCTCGACCCGAGGACGACACCGGCAGGATCGGCGCCGACGAGGTCCGCGACCGCGCGCCTGGCGGCCTCGACCGTGGCGTCGGAGCGTCGACTCGCCGCGAACGCCCCGTGCTCGTTCGACATGGCCTCGTGCATCGCGCGATCGACCGCGTGGATCACCGGGAGCGGCGCCTGGCTGCCCCCGGGACCGTCGAAGTACGCATGACCGTCACCGAGCGCCGGATACAGCGACCGTCGCTGGTCCAGGGGTCGCAGGCTCGTCGCATCGACGTCGATCGTCACGCTGTCTCCTTCGCTGTGCACTCCGTCGGTTCTGTCACGCCACACCGCACCAGTCCAGCACGGCGAGCGCGTACGTGCGGGCGGCGAGATGGACCTCGTCGAGCGCCACCGACTCGTCGTCGGCATGGGCCGCGGCGAGCGCGCCGGGCCCGAACACGACGGCCGGCGTGCCCGCCGCCTGCAGGTGGGCCGCGTCGGAGACCCCCTGGCTCGCCGCGAGCTCCAGTCGCGCGTCACCGGACGCCGCGCGCGCGAAGCTCTCCCGCATGCAGGTCACGCCCGGGTGGTCGGACGGGGTCGACAGCGGCGGCCAGCGGAACTCCCACCACTCGATCTCCGGCGGGTGCTCGCGCAGCCACGGGTCGAGCCGCGCCGCGCGCGCCACGTGGGTCTCGATCTCGCGCTCGACGTCCTCCGGCGCCTCGTCCGGATGGTGGATGACGCTGTAGTGCGTCGACATCCAGTTGGGCAGGATCGCGGGGACGGGGGTGTCGTCGGCCTGCGCGCGCACGACCGCGGGAGACAGGGCGAAGTGCCCGTTGCGGAAGAGCGGATGGCGCTTGGTCTCGGCCCACTCCTGTTCGAGCTGGCGCAGCGCGGAGTAGACGTAGAACCCTTTGTCGATCGCATTCACCCCGGCCGCGGAGCCCTGGTTGGTGGGGTGCACGGTCTCTCCACGCAGGCAGCCGTGCGCCCGCCTGCCCCGCACGGTCACGGTGAACCGGCGCAGTCCGGGCGACGCGATCTGCAGCGTCCTGGTGCCGTCGACGAGGCCCGAGGGCTCCGCGACGATCGCCAGGTCGGCCGCGAAGCCGCGCCCGATCGCAGCCCTGATGCCCGCGTCGTGCTCGCCGGTCTCCTCGCCGACCACGGCCTGCAGCTGCAGGTCACCCGCGAGCGTGATGCCGGCACGCCGCAACGCGAGCACCGCGAACGCCTGCGCCACGAGCCCCGCCTTCATGTCGGCGGTGCCGCGGCCGTACAGCCGTCCGCCCTCGACGTGGGCGTCGAACGGCGGGTGCGTCCAGCCGGCGGCGTCTCCCGGCGGCACGACGTCGACGTGCCCGTTGAGGACGAGCGAACGCCCGCCACCGGTGCCACGCAGCGTGCCGAGGGCGTTGCCGCGACCCGGCTCGACCTCGACGATCTCGGTCGTCGCACCGGCTTCGGCGTAGACACCGGCGAGCAGCTCGGCGACCTCGGTCTCGCGACCGAGCCAGTCGGTGCGCTCGACACCCGGGTACGCCGGGCTCACGCTCGGGATGCGGACGGCCGCCCGCAACGTCGTCTCCAGCCGCTCGCTCAGGGCGTGCAGCTCGGCGACCACCGCCTCGACCTCGGTCACAGGGTGTCGGCCTCCTGCCAGCCCCACCGGGCGAGGACGTTCCTGAGGAACGCCCGCGTCCGTTCGCTGTCCGGCGACTTGAAGACCTTGTCCGGCGTGCCCTCCTCGACGATACGGCCCGCGTCCATGAACACGACGCGGTCGGCGATGTCGTAGGCGAACGACATCTCGTGCGTGACGAGCACCATGGTCATGCCGGAGTGCTCGGCGAGCTCCTTGATCACCTGCAGCACCTCCTCCACTCGTTCGGGGTCGAGGGCCGAGGTCACCTCGTCGAACATCATGATCTGCGGCTGCATGGCGAGCGCCCGCGCGATGGCCACGCGCTGCTGCTCCCCGCCCGACATCTGCCGCGGGTACGCGTGCGCCCGTTCGCGCAGTCCCACCCGGGTGAGCAGCTCCATGGCCTGCGCCAGGGCGGTGCGCCGCGGCACGCGCAGCACCTGGGTCGGCGCCTCGGCGACGTTCTCGACGGCGGTCAGCCGGGGGAACAGGTTGAACTGCTGGAAGACCATGCCGATCTTCCCACGGATGCGCCGGGTCGCCCGCTTGTCGGACAGCACGAGCGGCTCGCCGTCGATCTCGATCACGCCGGCCGTGCACTCCTCCAGCGTCATGAGCAGCCGCAGCAGCGTCGACTTGCCCGACCCGCTCGGGCCGATGACGGCGATGCGTTCTCCCGGCCGGACGGCGAGGTCGATCTCGTCCAGCACGCGCAGGTCGCCGAACGACTTCGTGACGCCGCTCAGCCGGATCGACGGCACCTCGGGTGCGTCAGGTTCGGACATCGAGCCTTGCCTCCAGCCGGCCGACGAGCAGGGACACCGGGATGCAGATGACCAGGTAGATCAACGCGACGAGCGTGAACGGTTCCAGGTACTTGTACGAGAGCCCGCCGACGTTGCGTGCCGCGTTGACCAGCTCCACGACGCTGATCGTGGCGAGCAGCGAGCTCTCCTTGAACATGGCGATCAGGTAGCTGCCGAACTCGGGGACCAGCGGCGGCGCGGCGTACGGGAGCGTGATCCTGCGCCACGTCACCCGCGTCGGCAGGTTCAACGCGGCCGCGGCGTCCCACTGGCCGCGCGGCACGGCATCGATGCCGGATCGGTAGACCTCTGCCAGGTACGGACTGAAGTTGAGGCCGAGCGCGATGATGCCGGTCAGCACCGCGGGCAGCTTGATGCCGTAGGTCGGGAGGATGTAGAAGAGCACGAACAGCTGGATGAGGAACGGTGTGTTGCGCACCACCTCGACGTACGCGCGCACCAGGCCGCGGACGACCGCCTGCCGCGACCTCGCCAGCGCCGCGAGCACCAGCCCGCCGAGCAGCGCCAGCGCGAACGCCGTGCAGGTGGCGTACACCGTGACCCACGCACCGCGGATCAGGTACGGCAGGCTCTCCCTGGCGAACTCGAGATCGAACATGTCAGGCCCCTGCCGCTCGTACGCCGACGCGCCGCTCGAGCCACCGGACGCCGAGGCTCAGCGGGAAGCAGATGCAGAAGTACATGAGCAGGACGAGGGCGTAGACGCGGCCGGCGTCGTCGGTGAGCACGAACAGCTGCTGTCCCTGGAACGCCAGGTCGGCCACCGTGATGAGCGACACCAGCGAGCTCTCCTTGACGAGGATGATCGCCCGGTTGCCGAACAGCGGCACCATCGGCAGCAGCGCCGTCGGCACGACGATGCGGCGGAACGTCAGCGCCGGCGACATGTTGAGCGCGGTGGCCGCCTCCCGCAGGCCGGGGTCGACCGCGAGGATCCGCGAGCGCACGATCTCGGCGCCGTACGCCGCGGTGTTCGCGGTCAGCGCGAGGACCGCCGTGGTGAACGGCCCGAGGCCGGGGACGACCAGGGGCAGGACGTAGTAGAAGTAGAAGAGCTGCACGAGCAACGAGGTGCCGCGGAACAGGTCGCAGTAGACGCGGGCGACCGCGCGCACGGGCCACCACGGCGCCACCCGCGCGAAGCCGACGAGGAACGACGCCACGAGCGAGCACGCGCCGGACACCACCGTGATCTGGACGGTGACCCACGCACCGCGGAGCAGCGCGGGCAGGAGCTCGATCCACGAGGACATCGTGATCAGACGTCTCGCGCCGTCACTTCGCCTGGCGGAGACTCTTGCTGGTCAGCCCGTCCTCGGAGAGGTTCTCCTCCGTGAGGCCGTAGCGTTCGAGGATCTTCAGCACCGTGCCGTCCTCGCGCATCGCCGCGAGGCGCTCGTCGAGCGCCTCCCGCAGCGAGGTGTCCTTCGACCTGATGGCGAGCGCGCCGTGGTTGAACATCGGCTTGCCCGCGTCGTCGTGGATCTGCTCGTACGGGGTGGCGATCGCGAGCTCCGGCCGGCCCTTGACCACACCGGCGGCCTCGGGCTGCGGCAGGTAGACAGCGTCGACGCGCTTGCTCTCCAACGCACGGACGGCCGTCTCAGGAGCGGGGAACAGGACGGTCCTGTTCTCGGGCACCTTCGCGGTCTTCAGGTCCGTCACCTGCGTCGTGCCGACGAGGGTCGCCACCTTGACCTTGTCGTCCTTCGCGATGCCGGCGACGCTCCCGATGCCCTTGGGGTTGCCCTTGTGCACGACCATCGCCATGCCGGCGCGGTAGAACGGGTTCGTGAAGCCGACCTGCGCGCACCGCTCCGGCTTGATGTACATGCCGTTCGCGATGACGTCGTACTTGTCCGCGTTGAGGCCGGGGATGTAGGCGCTCGTGTCGCCGACCCACGTCGGCACCACCTTGTCGACGCCCAGCGGCTTCATCGCCGCGGAGATCATGTCGATGACGAAGCCCTCGAGCTTGCCGTCCGTCGTCGAGTACGAGTACGGCTTGAAGTTCGCCGTGCCGATGCGGATGCTCTTGCTCTTCTTGATCTTCGCCAGCGCGTCGCTGCCGCCGCCGGAGCCCGATCCGCAGCCGGTCGCGAACGCACCGACACCGCCCGCGAGGACGACCGCCGTTCCGAGGAACCGCCGTCTCGACATCTCGGTCATGGGGCACGACCTTCCGCTGCAACCGCCGGGAGCCCGGCGGGCCTTGACTCGACCACCCGAGAATGACACGGTTCATGAATGCGGTCAATCGAGCAGACTGAATCGAAGGATTCAGTCGCGGCCCGCGAGGTCCTGGAGACGATCAGGGCGGAGATGGCCGGCTTCTCGCCCGGCGAGCGGAAGGTGGCCAGGGCACTCCTGGCCGGGCCGCCGACGATCGGGCTCGAACCGTCCGCGCGACTGGCGAGCCAGGCCGGCGTCAGCGGTCCCACCGTGATCCGCTTCGCGAACCGGCTCGGCTTCGCCAGGTACGGGGATTTCCAGGACGCCCTGCGCGGCGAGCTCGGCGCGCGCCTACTCTCCCCGGTCGCGCGCTACGCGGAGCAGTCCGGCAGGTCGCGGCCGGCGGAGCAGGGGACGTCACCGTCGGTCGGCGACACGCTGAGCACGGTCGTCGCGGACTCGCTGCGTGACCTGCCTCCCGACGAGCTGCGTCGCGCGGTGTCCCTGCTCGGTGACCAGCGCCGTACGGTCACCGTCTTCGGGGGATGGTTCAGCAGCATCCTCGGCCAGTACCTCGCGGCGATGCTCCAGGAGATGCGGTCCGGCGTGCGCTATGTCGGCCACACCTCCCGCGAGCGCACGGTGGCGATCATGGAGGCCAGGGCCAAGGATGTCGCCGTCGTCTTCGACTACCGCAGGTACGACGAGGTGACGGTCGAGTTCGCCCACGCCCAGCACGACGCCGGCGCGACCCTCGTCCTGCTCACGGACCGCTGGCTCTCCCCCATCTCCGACATAGCCGACGTGGTCCTCCCCACGGCGGGCGAGACCTACTCGCCGTTCGTCACGCTGACGCCCGCGATAGCGATCGTCGAGGTCCTCGCGGTCGGGATCATCAACAGCGGCGGCGACCGGGTCACGTCCCGGTTCGAGCGGTTCAACGCGGTGGCCGATCGGCTCGACCCGAGGTGGGGCGTGACGACCGAGGAGGACGAGGGAACCGCATCTCCGCGGGTGGACCCGCGGCCGAGGAGAAGGAGCTGACGGCATGGACACGAGGAACCGCTCATGGCGATGACGGTGGCCGACGGTGCGCGGCGCATCGTCACGGTCTGCGCCGGCGTGCAGCCGGGCGAGCGCGTGGCGGTGCTGCTCGACGACGACGTGCGCGAGGGTGTGGCCGGCGCGCTGGCCGACGCGGTCAGCGCGGTCGGCGCGCAGCCGGTCCTGCACCGGATCGACCTGGCGGAGGCGTACGACGACGACCTGCTCGGCCACGACGTCATGCTGGGGCTGACCGGTTCGAGCCTGTACCACAGCGATCTCGGCCGCGCCGCCGCCGCGCGGGGCACCAGGGTGCTCGCCCTGACGGCGTGCGACGAGGGCACGTTCAGCGGGGGCGCCATCGAGGCCGACTTCGCGGCGCTCGAGCCACGCGCGCTCGACCTGTCCGACCGCCTCGGCCGCGCCGACGCGATCGAGGTCACGACACCCCGCGGCTTCCACCTCACCGCCGACATCTCCGGACGTGAGGGCTACTCGTGCACGGGTCGTGCCACCACGCCGGGGTCGCGGTCGGGCTGCCCCGACATCGAGGCGTACATCGCCGCGGTCGAGGACTCGGTCGAGGGCACCGTCGTCGTCGACGGCAGCAGCACGCCGTACGGGCTCCTCGACGAGCCGGTGACGATCACGGTCGCCGGTGGGCGCGCGACCGACGTCAAGGGTGGCGAGCATGCCGACCTGCTGCGCGACTTCCTCGACGCCAACGGGCCGGACGCGCGGACGTTCGCCGAGTTCGGCTTCGGCCTCAACCCGTGCGCCAAGGTCATCGGCAAGATCATCGAGGACGAGGCGACGTACGGCACCGGACACGTGGCGTTCGGCAGCAACGAGTCGTTCGGCGGGCACACGCGGGCGCCGATCCACCTCGACCTCGTGTACTGGCACCCCACGCTGACCCTCGACGGCGTCGTCGTCATGCGTGGCGGCGTGCTGGAGGTCTGACCCTAGCCGTCACGCGAGGTGGTGTAGGCGCGTCAGCGGCAGCACCGTCGCGGGCGGCAGTCCGGTCGGGCGGTCGTCGACGAGCACGGCACTGCCGTCCCTCGGCACCGTCACCCGCGGCACGTAGTCGTTGTGGAGCATGTCGGCGCGGGTCAGGTCGCGTGACGCCGTGACGGGCAGGTAGCTCACACCGGCCGGCAGCCGCCGCAGCGCGGCCGCGTCGTCGAGCGCCTCGCGCGCGACGAACACGTGCGCCAGCTGTCGCGGCGCGCCACCCATCGCACCGAAGTACGGGCGGTAGGTGCGCGGCTGGCCGAACCTCGTCGACGCCGAGCCCGGCGCGCTCACGCCCCACGCGACGGACCCCGACTTCAGCACCAGCTCCGGTTTCGCGCCGAACCATCCGGGCTGCCAGAGCACGAGGTCGGCGACCTTGCCCGGCGCGATGCTGCCGATCTCGTGCGCCATGCCGTGCGCGATCGCCGGGTTGAGCGTGATCTTCGCCAGGTAGCGCAGCACGCGTGCGTTGTCGTGGCCGTCCGCGCCGGCGCCGTTAACGACCTCGGTCGCCTTCGCGTGGGACGCGACCTGCCACGTGCGCCGTACGGTCTCGCCGACGCGTCCCATGCCCATCGAGTCGGAGTTGACGATGCTCACGGCGCCGAGGTCCTGCAACGCGTTCTCCGCCGCGATCGCGTGCGCGCGTACGCGGGACCTGGTCACCTCGACGTCGCCGGGCAGCAGGGCGTTCTGCCGGTGCACCGTCATCGTCATCGGGAACAGCTCGGCCGCGGTGTTCACCGTGTACGGCAGCGTCGGCGTCGTCGACGACGCGAGCACGTGCGGGTGCGCGAGGATCTCCAGCAGGTCGGGATGGCCGCCGCCGCCCTCGACGTGGTACGCGTGCACCGTGCGGCCGCGGGTCGCGTCGAGGGTGTCGTGCAGCAGGCCGGACTCGTTGAGCGAGTCGGTGTGCAGCGCGACGGGGAGGTCGGCGGCGTCGGCGACTGACAGGCAGGTGTCGACGACGGCCGGCTGCGCGCCGAAGTCCTCGTGCACCTTGAACCCGCCGGCGCCCGCGAGCACCGCCGCCTCCAGCGGGCCGCGGCGGACGGACGAGCCACGCGCGAGGAACGCGACGTTGACCGGCACCTGCCGCCACGCCTCGATCATCAGGTCGAGGTTGCGCTTCGGATTCACGCCGACGTCCCACACGCCGCCGATGCCCATGCCCACGACCGTGGTCACGCCGGACGAGAGCGCCACGTCGAGCAGCGCGGGGCTCGACAGGTGGACGTGCGAGTCGACGACGCCGGGCGTGACGATCATGCCCTCCGCCGGCACGATCGCCGTGTGCGGACCCACCGCGAGCACGACGTCGTCGACGGCATCGGGTGACCCAGCCCGTCCGACGCCGACGATGCGGCCGTCCTTGACGCCGATGTTCGACTTCCGCACGCCGAGCAGCGGGTCGAGGATCAGCGCGTTGGTCACGATCAGGTCGAGCTCGGACGCCCGGCCGCCGCTCGTCGACAGCAGTCCCTCACGCACCGTCTTGCCACATCCGCCGAGCAGCTCGTCGCCCGCCTCGGTGTCGTCACGCTCGACCTCGACGACGAGCCCCGTGTCGGCGAGGCGTACGCGGTCACCGGTCGTCGGGCCGTAGACCTGCGCGTAGGTCGTGCGATCGAACGTCATGTCGGGCTCCTCACCGCTCACCGAGACCGAGGTCTGGCGCGGTCGCGTCGCCGCCGAGCGCCACCAGCCGCACCCGCACGGTCGCGCCCGCCGGCAGGCACAGGCTGCTCCCCGCCGGCACGTCGAGGTGGTATCCGCGCGCGGCGTCCCGGTCGAACGACAGCACGGGGTTGGTCTGCCAGAAGGGATAGTGCGACGACACGTGCACATCGACGTCGGCAGTGTTGGTGACGTCGAGCTCGCGCCTGTCGCGGCCGGGACTCAGCCGCAGCTCGGCGTCGCGTGCCACCACCGCACCCGGCTGGTCGTCGCCGTACGCGCCACCGAGAGGCTCGTCGACGGCGACGAGCGAGGTGCCGCTGGGGAAGAGGGCGTCGACCTCGACGTGCCGGACGAGCGCCGCGACACCCGGCAGGGCCTGGTCGGCCGCGACGGCACCTCGTCCCGCCTCGACCACCGCGTCGAGGTCGAGGCCGTCCCACGCTGCCTCGTGGACCGCGTCGGTGACCAACGCGACGACCTCGGGTGCGGACAGCAGCGCGCCGCGGTCACGACGCCTGCGCGCCAACTCCGCCACGGTGAAGACGGTGAGCCTGTCCTGCTCGGCCGGTGTCAGGTGCATGGACCACCCTTACCAGTCACGCACCAGCTCCATGGTGGAACAGTGGATACCGCCGCCGTTCTTCAGCACCTCGTCGTACGGCACCGGCACGATCTCGACGCCCTCGGCGGCGAGCCGGTCGGCGGTCCGCACGCAGTGCGCGGGGAACAGCAGGCGCCGCGGCCGTACGGTGAGCGAGTTGCAGGCGTACTGCTCGTCGGGGTGCGGCGAGACCACCGTGATGCCCATGGCCTCCAGCCGGTCGAGGAACTCGTACGGCAGCCGGTGGGTGTTGGCGAGCGCGAGGTCGTCCGCGATCATGTGGAACTGCCCGTCGGTGTGGATCGTGTAGCCGGGCAGCGGCAGGGTGACCAGGTCGATGCCGAGCGGTTCGAGGAACCCGGCGAGCTGCCGCGCCCCCTCGCGGTTACAGCGGATCGACAGGCCGTACACCGCGAGATCGCGGCGCAGCTTCACGAACGTCCCACCCTCCGCGAGACCGTGGCCCGTCACGGTGCCGAGGATCGGCATCCCGAGGCCCGCGACCGTCGCGGTGACCGACGCCTCCTCGCCGCGACGCATCCGCGGGGCGAGCCTGGTGATCACGGCGCCACCGGGAACGGTCACCAACGGGTCGCGGGTGAACACCGCCTTGGTGTACGAGTCCGGAAGGTCGGGCGCCTCGATCACCTCGACGCCTTCGGCGCGCAACGCGTCGAGCAGCCCGGCGTGCTGCTCGTCGACGAGGTCGAGATCCGGTGCCGTGTCGCTGCGCCAGTACCAGCGCCGACCCGGGTCGACGAGTGCGCCGGCGCGAGGGTCCCACGCGTCCGCCGTGATCGCGGCCAGGCCGCGGCTCGGCCGACGGACGAGCACGGTGCGCAGCGGGCTCACCTCGTCGGCCGCGCCCCACCGGCGACCCCAGTAGCGTTCGACCTCATCGTGGAACTCCGGCGTCGGCTCGGGTCCGACGAGACGGTGGTAGTAGTGCTCGGGCTGCGCACCGTCGTCGGTGGGCGATGCGGTCACGGTCTCCCCCTCAGGTCCTTCCATCAGAGTTCCACGACCTTCAGCCGGCGTGCGGCCACCGCGGCGGCGAGCGTCACGAGCGAGAGCACGAACAGCAGGCTGGCGACGGCCCACAGGCTCCCGCCGGTCGCCGCGATGAGCGCCGTCGCCGCCAGCGGGGCGAAGCCGCTGATCGTGCCAGACACGTTGTACGAGAGGCCGACCCCGGAGTACCGCACCGCTCCGGTGAACGTCTCGCTGAGCAGCTGACCGCAGGCCGCGTAGCTCACCGACACGAGCACGACGCCCGCCACGATCCCGGCCGCGACGCCGTACGGGCTCTCGAGCCCGACGAGCAGGAAGATCGGGTACGCCGCGACCGCCGACGCGATGGCGCCGCCGATCGCGATCGGCGCGGCGCCCGTACGGTCCGCGATCCGCCCGAACACCGGGTATGCGAGCAGGTTGATCACCGACGCCACGATCGCCGCGTTCAGCAGCAGCGTGCGGTCGATGCCCGCGGTCTCGGAGCCGTAGCTGATGAGGAACGTGCCGCACAGGTAGTACCCGCCGATGCCGAGCAGCGACACCGCGATGCCGACGACCAGCCGCGGCCCACTCGACCTGAGCAGCTCGACCACGGGCAGCTTGTGCGCGCCCTGCTCGGCGAGGAGCTCGCGGAACACCGGCGACTCGTCCACCTTGCTGCGCACCCACAGCGCGAGCAGCAACAGCGGGAAAGCGAGGAGGAACGGCAGCCGCCAGCCCCACGACTCGAACTGCGGGTCGGGCAGCAGGCTCACGACCGCGAAGACCCCCGTCGCCGTCAGCGAGCCCACGGGCGAGCCGAGCTGCGGCATGACGCCGTACCTGCCGCGCTTGTCCGGCGGCGCGTGCTCGACGGCCAGCGTCGCCGCACCGCTCCACTCACCACCGACGGAGATTCCCTGGAGCACGCGCAGTACGGCCAGCAGGATCGGTGCGGCCACGCCGATCTGCGCATACGTCGGGAGCAGCCCGATGCACCCGGTGACGAGTCCGATGAGCACGACGGTGATCAGCAGCATCCGCCGCCTGCCGTACCTGTCGCCGAGGTGACCGAAGATGAGCGCACCGACGGGGCGGGCGACGAAGCCGACCGCGAAGGTGGCGAACGACGCCATCGTGCCGGCCACCGGGCTGAGCGAGGGGAAGAACTGGCTGTCGAAGACCAGCGCCGCCGCCGCTCCGTAGACGTAGTAGTCGTACCACTCCAGAGCAGTGCCGGCGAACGCGCCGGCAGCGACGGTACGAGGGTTCGAGGTCTCGCGCCGCGTGTTCCGAGCCGTCGATGACATCACGCCACTGTGGCCGCCGCGACCGCGGCGGACAAGCACCTGTCGACACTCGTCTCGCGGGCCTAGGATGTGCAGCTGCACAACCGAAGGGAGGCGCGATGCCATCGTCCACGGCCGGCGACACCCTGGTGCGCCTGGCCCGCACGCTGCTGCGCGACGTCACCGGGCTCACCGACTCGTTCCTCGCCGAGCTGCGGTCCGTCGAGCCCTACGCGCACGGCGCCGTCGCCGCGGACACCGTGCGCGCCGACGCCAGGCGCAGCCTCGAGCTGGTCCTGCGGCTCGTCGCACGCCTGCCGGTGCCGGACCGGATCGCGAGCGTGTCCGCCGACGTCGGTCGGGCGCGTGCCGAGGACGGCGTGCCCCTGGAGGCTCTGCTCCATGCCGTCCGCCTCGACTTCCGCGTGGTGTGGCAGGCGTTGCACGCCGCCGCCGACGAGGCCGACCTGGCGAGCCTCGTCGTCGAGGGTCCCCGCGTCTGGGAGGCGGTGGAGCAGCACTCCATGGGCGTGCTCGCCGCGTACCAGCAGCGCGTGCTCGAGATGGCCAGGGCCGAGCAGGACGAACGCGTTCGGTGGTTCGCGCGGCTGCTGGAGTGCGACGGCCGGCACTCCGACATCCGCCGCCAGGTGGCCACCGTGCTGGGCTTCGACGAACACGCCTCGTTCACGGTGGTGGCGTTCCCACCCGACCAGCTCACGGCCCTGCGTACCGCCGCGGACCGGCTCACCACCCGAGGTGTGCCGCTGCACATGCACGAGCGGTCGGCGAGCAGCGCCGTCGCCCTGCAGCTGCCAGCGCGCGGCCGGGGACATCCCGAACAGTGGTTCCGTGGCATCCGCTGCGCGGTGAGCCCGGTCGTCGAGGGTCTCGCCGACCTGCCGCGCGCGGTCCGCCTCGCCGAGCTCGCCCTGTACGCCCTGCACGAGGACGCGAAGGGACCGACCCACGCGCGCGACCTGTGGCTGGCGATCGCGGCCGGCGAGCTGGGCGAGTACCGGGCCGACCTCGAGCGCGACATCCTCGGCGGTCTCGCCGACCTACCGGATGGCGACGTGCCCCGGGTGCTGGAGGCGGTGCGGACGTACCTGCGCACGGGATCGGTCGCACGCACGGCACGCGACCTCTACTGTCACCGCAACACCGTGCTCAACCGGCTGCACCGCTTCGCCGGCGCGACGGGCCGCGACGTCACGTCGTCGACCGACGCCGCCGTGGTCACCCTGGCGCTGCACGCCCGACCGCGACCGTAGCGATCAGGCGCTGGTGGCTGAGACGTCGAGGTTGCGGAAGGTCGCCTCCCCGTCGGCCAGCTTGGCCATCTGCTCGGCCAGCGCCTTGGTGGCCGCGTGCTCGGAGTTGGCCATCGCCTGCTCGTAGTTCGGGAACTCGACGATCTGCACGTACGTACCCGGGCGGTCCCTGTCCGCGCCGGTGACCGCCCACCTCGCCGTGCGTGCCGAACCGATCTCTGCCTGCCACTTGTCCACGAGCCCGGTGAAGTCGTCGATGCGGTCCGTGCGGAGCTCGATCAGCTGGACGAACGCCCCCTCCTCCGTCGGCGCCTCGTCGCTGGTCAGGTTCTTCCTGAGCTCCTCACGGAGCTGCGGGGTGTCCTCGTGCCCGTGCACGGTCGCCGTGTGCATCGCGGCGGTGTCGACCACCTCGTCGGCCGTCCCCGTGATGGTGAGCGAGCAGTTCGACTCGCTCGGCATGATCCGGCAGTCCAATCTCATCCGCGTCATGTGGTCCCCCACCGTCGATCGCGTCCCCCGGCGAAGCTCCATCGAACGCGCACACCCGCGGTGAGTCGAGGGCGGAGCGGTCGGGTACCGGCGCGGCGTTCCCGCCGGTCGCAGCACGTTCCCGGCGCGCGCGGCGGATAGCGGCGGGGGCCCGAGCGACGACACACGGTCGCCGACCCGTAACGTCCGAACGGTGACCACGACTCCACGCCGCGAGCCGCGCGCGTGGCTCAGCGTCGCCGGAATCGTCGTCATCGCGCTCAACATGCGGGCCTCGCTCGCCGCGTCGAGTCCGCTGCTCCCGGACATCCGCGACGACCTCGGACTCAGCGCCAGCGTCGCGAGCCTGCTCACTACCCTGCCACTGCTCTGCTTCGGCGTCCTCGCCACCGCGGCGGTCGCGGCCGGGCTCCACCTCGGCAGCGAACGCGTCCTCCTCCTCGCCATGGTCGGTGTGGCGGCCGGCAGCGCCCTCCGTGCCGTCCCTGCGGCACTGTGGCTGCTGCTCGGCACGGTGGTCATCGGTGCCGCGATCACCGCGGGCAACGTGCTCGTGCCCGTCGTCGTCAAGCAGTACTTCCCGCGGGACGCGTCGGTGGTCACCGGTCTCTACACCGCCGCGCTCGTCGGCGGCGCGGCACTGACGTCCGGCATCAGCGCGCCGCTCGCGCACGACACGGCGCTCGGGTGGCAGGGCGTGCTCCTGGTCATGGGCGTGCCCGCGCTGCTCGCCGCGCTGGTCTGGGCGCCGCAGCTGCGGCGGCGGCACCTGCCGCCCACCGTCGGCGCCGTCCGCGTGCTCCGCGACAAGATCACCTGGGCGCTCGCGGCGTTCATGGGCATGCAGTCACTGATGTTCTTCGCCACCCTGACCTGGCTGCCGACACTGCTGCACGACGCGGGCGTCTCGGTCGCCAAGGCCGGCATCGCGCTCGCCGTCTTCAACCTGGTCGGCGTCGGGAGCTCGCTGGTCGTCCCCAGCCTGGTCTCGCGCCGGCCCAGCCAGGTGCCCGCGGTGCTCGCGCTCTGCGTCACGTGGGCGGTCGCGTACGCCGGCCTGTACGTCGCCCCCTCCCTGTACCTGGTGTGGTCGGTCGTCTCCGGAGTCGCGCAGGGAGCGGGCATCAGCCTCGCCCTGACGCTCATCGTGCTGCGGGCCAGGACACCCGAGGTCGCACGCAGTCTCTCCGGCACGGTGCAGGGCATCGGCTACCTCATGGCGGCCACCGGCCCGCTCGTCGTCGGCGCCCTTCGCGACGTCACCGGCGGCTGGACCGCCCCGTTCGTCGCGCTCGGCCTCGCCGTCGCGGTGATGGCCGCGACGTCCCCCTGGTCCGCCGGCGCCCGCCAGGTCGGCTGACCCGCACCAGCGCGAAGCCCCGGACGAGTGATCATGTTAAGTGGGTGAGTACGCACTTCCCACGGCGCATGCGCCATGTTCGGTACGGCTTGACCAACTGAACATGATCATTCGCGCGAGGGCAGGCCGCACCGCGTCCCACGCGCCCGGCTCGACCGACGCCCCCGATCCCTCCCCGCCGAATTGTCAAGACATGTCGAACCGTCGGTGACGCGGTCGCACCGGCGCGCAGGGTGATCCGGTGCGGGCTGTCCGTCCCAGGGGTTTCGCGGGCATCCATTCGAATGTATGTTCGAGTCATGGCACGGCAGGAACACCTCGACGGCATCGTCGTCGCCCGGTTGCAGGGGATCGCGAAGAGGCACGCCGGATGGACGGAGCCGCAGGGCGACAGACGGGCGGACGCACTGACCGAGCTGCGGCAGGTCGGCGGTGACCGCGGCGATCTGATGGCACAGGCCGCCGGCCTCCTGCTCGGCTTCTACCCATCCGACCACATCGCGTACGAGCACCACCGCATCGCCGCGCAGCTCGTCATCGACGCCGGTGCCGACGTCTCGCGGCTCGAGCACTGGATCCAGATCGGCGCAAAGCGCGGTGAGCGCGCGCGCTCCTCCCGCGGCTACTTCAGCCCGCGCAAGGACGACGAGGGCTAGTGTCCTGAGTCAGAAGTACGTGCCCCCCTGCCGACGCCCAGGCTAGTGATCGACCCGAAGCCGTACGTCGGCGACCCGACGTACGACGCGCTGCAACACATGCTCAACCACGACGACCGGCTCACCGCCGACCCGGCGGGGTTCGCCGAGCGGATGGCCGGCCTCCTCGACCTCGACCCCGAGCGGCTGCGGCTGTGGCTGTTCGCCCGGTGCGTCCAGGAGTCACCTGCACGGCCGGCGCTGCGCGACGCGGCGGTCGCGCTCGCCCCGGCGTGATGCGGGCCGGACCCGTATCCGGGTCCGGCCCACGCCGTGCGGCCTGCCGCGCTCAAGCCTCCCGCGGGGTGGCCCGGTAGCGGAGGACGACGATCCCCGATGTGAGCACCTGGCTTCCGGCGAGCGTGAGGTGCGGCTCGAAGCCCTCGGACGCCAGCAGGTGCTCGGACTTCGTGGTGCCGGCGAACGCCGGGTGCAGCCAGAACCTCGCCTCGTCGAGCAGTCCATGCTCGACGAGCGTGCGTGCGACCGGACCGAAGCCGTACATCAGGATGTCCTTGCCGTCCTGCTTCTTCAGCCGGGCTATCTCGTCGACCAGGTGGGCGCGCCTGATGATCGTCACGTTGTTCCAGCCCGCCTCCTGGAGGCTGTCCGAGACGACGTACTTCGGCATGGCGTTGAAGTGGTCGGCGAACTCCCCGGTCTGGTCCGGCCAGGCGGTCGAGAAGCCCTCGTACGTGGCCCGGCCCATCAGCAGCGCGTCGCTGGCGAACAGCTGCTCGTCGGCGACAGCGCCGGCCTCGTCGTCGAAGTACATGAAGTGCCAGCGCTCCATCTCGTCGATCGCGCCGTCGAGGCTGAGGTTGGCGGAGGTGATGATGCGACGCATCGCTTTCTCTCTTTCCGTGTGGAGGGTCTCGTCCACCGGCTATCGGCCGGCGGGCACGGGTGGGGCCTCGGACACCGAGGCGTCGTCGGCGGCGACGGGCTGTGCCGGCGGACCCGAGGACCGCATCGCGAGCGCCGTGACGACCGCGAGGGCGAGCAGGATCGCGGCGCCCACGCCACCGACGACGTTGAGGCCGGCGGTGTACGCGGCGTCGGACGTGAGGCCGTCGGCGAGCTGCGCGCGATAGATCCAGCCGCTGAGCGTGCCGAGGGTCGCGATGCCCATCGCCACGCCGAACTCGCCGCTGGTCTCCGACACCGACGCGGCGGCGCCGGCCTTCTCCGGTGGCGTGGCGCCGAACAGGACGGTGACGACCAGCGTGCACGCCAGCATGACGCCGAACGAGGCGAGGACCATGCCGGTCGCGAGCAACGGCAGGCCGTCCACGGCGCCGACGCGGGCCTGCAGCAGCAGGCCGATCCCGCAGACCACCAGGCCGGTCACGACCACCCGCACCGTCGAGATCCTGCGGGCGAGCGCCGGTCCGAGGAGCGCCCCGGCGAGCAGGCCGAGGTTCTGGGGGATCAGCCACAGCCCGGCGTGCAACGGCGTCAGCCCGGCGACGATCTGCAGGTACTGGCTCGTGACCAGGCTGATTCCCGCCATGACGACGCCGCCCAGCACGCTGACCGCGAGCGCGGTGCCCGCCGTCCGGTTGGCGAACAGCGACAGGTCGAGCAGCGGGTCGGCGAGCCGGCGCTGGCGCCGGACGAACACGACCGCGAGCGCCACGCCCACGAGGACGGTGACAACGGACGTCACCGGGTCACCGCCCCGGGAGAGGCCCTTCAGCCCGTGGACGACGGGCAGGATCGCGGCGAGCGACAGGACGACGCTGGCGACGTCGAGCCGTCCGCCCGACGGGATGCGCGACTCGGGCAGGAGCGCGCGGCCGGCCACGAGGAGCAGGACCATGAACGGCACGCCGAGCAGGAACGCCGAGCCCCACCAGAAGTGCTGGAGCAGCGCGCCACCGACGAGCGGGCCGAGCGCCATGCCGCCCATGAAGCACGCGTACCACGCACCGATCGCGGTGCCCATCTGCTTCGGGTCGGGGAACATCGCGCGGATCAGCGCCATGCTCGACGGCATGAGCGTCGCGCCGGCGACGCCGAGCGCGGCGCGTGCGGCGATCAGCATCGCGGGCGTCGTCGCGTACGCCGCGACGACCGAGCAGACACCGAACACCGCCGCGCCGATCAGCAGCAGCCGCCGGCGGCCGATCCGGTCGCCGAGCGACCCCATCGTGACGAGGAAGCCGGCGAGCAGGAACGAGTAGATGTCGAGGATCCAGAGCTGCTGGGTGCCGTCGGCGCCGAGGTCGGCGCTCAGGTGCGGGAGCGCCAGGTACAGCACGCTCACGTCGAGGGAGAGCAGCAGGCTGGTCAGCGCCAGGACGGCGAGGCCGCCCCAGGCGCGGCGGCCCGCTCGCGCGGTCGTGGTCGTCGGTTCGGACATCTCGGCACTCCTTCGTCGTGTGGGTGGGTGAGGTCAACGTGTGCGTCCGTGCCATGCGACTGGCTTCGAACGGCCGAGACCGGCGGCGAGCGCTTCGCGCAGGCGCGCCACGAGGTCGGCTTCGCCGAGCGCGGCGTCGACGAGCACGTGCGCTGCGAGCGGCGGCCACCCGTCCTCGCCGGCCCGGCGCACGACGGCAGCCGCCGGGCGCGTGCCCGTACCGGTGCCCACCACGACGAGACGACGCGGGTCGGCGTCGAGCTCGGCGGCATGGTCGGCGACCCATCCGGTGACCGCCATCGCGTCGTCGGCGGACAGCGCTAGCGCCGGGACCACGACGACGCACCGCACGCGCGGGCAGAGGTACCGGGCGTACGCATCCGCGGTCCCGGGATCGGCGAAGAGGATCACCACCTCCGTCGGCCCGCCGGGGTTCCCGCGGTCCGGGCGGTACACATCGGTCCGCAGGACGCCCGCACGTCCGCGCAGCCGCAGCTCGTCGGGGGTGGTGTGGATGGCGTCGGTCATGTCCCACAGCGTCGGGTCGGCGAGCGGGGAACGGAAATGCCGGCTGCGTATGGCACTCATGCGCACGTGACATGACCGCACGAGCGCATCCGCACGCATAATGACCGCATGACCGAGGACGCGACGGGCGGCACCGTGTCGCCAATTCCAGCGGCGCCGGACGCCATCGAGCTCCGGCACCTGCGCGCGTTCGTGGCGGTCGCGGAGGAGCTCAACTTCGGCCGGGCGGCCACCAGGCTGTACGTGTCGCAGCCCGCGCTGAGCCGCCAGATCCGGGCGCTGGAACGCCTCCTCGGCTGCGACCTGCTCCGCCGTTCCACCCACCGGGTGGAGCTCACGCTCGCCGGCGAGTCGCTGCTCGCCCGCACCCGCGACCTGCTGAGCGACCTCGACGACGCCGTCTCCGCGACGCGGACCGTCGGCGGCGAGCACACGCGCCGCGCCGCCGTGCTGTGGGGAGCCGTCCAGGAGGCGTCCGTCATCGCGGATGCGGACCTGCAGCAGATGCGCGACGCGTACGAGTCCGTGCAGCAGCAGTTCGCGCCCCCGCCCGAGGTCCGCGTCCGTTCGGTCAACGCCGGCGGGGTGCCCTCCCTGCTGCTCGGTCCTGGCGAGGACCACCGGGCGACGACGCTCTTCCTGCACGGTGGTGGCGGCGTGATGGGCTCAGCATTCGGCTACCAGCCACTCGTGGGCGCTCTCGCCGCCGCGGCCGACACCGGCGTCATGGCGGCCGAGTACCGGCTGGCGCCAGAGCACCCGTTCCCGGCAGCGCTCGAGGACGCGCTGAGTGCGTACCTGTGGCTGCTCGACCGGGGCGTCGCGCCCGAGCAGGTGACCGTCGCGGGCGACTCCTTCGGCGGGAGCATGGCGCTCGGGCTGCTGCTCTCGCTGCGACGACGTGATCTGCCGCTACCCGGCGGCGCCCTGTTCCTGTGCCCCGGCCTAGACCCGCGGCTGACCGCGCTGGCGAAGACCCTGAGCGGCGAGGATCTCGCGAAGGCACGCAAGGTCACCGAGCTCTACCTCGACGGCCATTCCCCCGACGACCCGCTGGTCAACCCGCTGACCGCCGACCTCGCCGGTCTGCCGCCGCTGCTCGTGCAGGCGGCGACCCGCGACCCCAGCGTCGACGACGCGCACCGCCTCGTCGAACGCGCGACGGACTGCGGCGTCGAGGTGAAGCTCGAGCTCTACCCGGTCGAGACGCACATCTTCCAGATCTTCTGGCCGTTCCTACCCGAGGCCGCCGACGCCGTCCAGCGTGCCGGGCGGTTCCTCCAGGCCGGGACGGCCAGGGCCACTGCCCCCGGCACCCTCGGGCGAGCAGGTCGGTGACAGCTCACGTTGACCACGAGCGGATCCGGGGACCCAGCGGTCACACCACGGTGGGCGACGGTGTGACGACAGCTCGATGAACCGCGCGTGAGGAACGCGGGACGGAGGAAATTCGGTCGACAGGCTGTCGGTTACACCTCGTACGCTGATGATCAGTTCGGGGGCACACGACCCCTGGGTGATTTCTCTTCGACGCTGCGAACCCTTGGGAGCCGTGTGACCGACCAGACTGGCCTGCGTGAGCTCGAGCCGACTCCCCTCGACCCGCAGCCCGAGAAGATGAGCGCCCGCGACCGCACGGTGATCGCGGTGCTGCTGGTGTCGACGTTCGTCGTCATCCTCAACGAGACCATCATGAGCGTCGCGCTGCCCGTGCTCATGACCGACCTGCGGGTCGACGCGGGAGTCGGGCAGTGGCTGACCTCGGGGTTCCTGCTGACGATGGCCGTGATCATCCCGATCACCGGCTTCCTCATCCGCCGGGTGCCGACCCGAGCGCTGTACGGCGCCGCCATGATCCTGTTCAGCGCCGGCACGCTCGCCGCGGCGCTCGCACCCGGCTTCCCGGTTCTGCTCGGCGCGCGCATCGTCCAGGCGAGCGGCACCGCGATCATGCTGCCGCTGCTCATGACCACGGTGATGACCCTCGTGCCGCCGACGCGTCGGGGCGCCGTGATGGGCAACATCTCGATCGTCATCTCGGTGGCGCCCGCCATCGGCCCGACGGTCTCCGGCATCGTGCTCGACCTGCTCGGTTGGCGGTGGATGTTCTGGCTCGTCCTGCCGATCGCCCTGGTCACCCTGCTGCTCGGGCTGCGCCGCATGGTCGACATCGGCGAGTCGAGCCACGCCCCGATCGACATGCTGTCGGTCGTCCTCTCCTTGCTCGGCTTCGGCGGCCTGGTGTACGGGCTCAGCAGCATCGGTCACGCGTCGGCGGCCCAGGCGTACATCCCGAGCTGGCTGCCGTTCGTCGTGGGCGGCGCGGGGCTGGTGCTGTTCATCGTCCGCCAGGTGGTGCTGCAGCGCTCCGACCGCGCGCTGCTCGACCTGCGCACGTTCCGGTCGCGCAACTTCACCGCGGCCGCGGGCCTGATGGCGTTGATGATGATGACCTTGCTCGGCACGGTCATCCTGCTGCCGATCTACCTGCAGAACGTCCTACGGCTCGAACCGCTCACCACCGGGCTCATCCTGCTGCCCGGCGGCCTGCTCATGGGTCTGCTCGGTCCGGTGGTCGGGCGGCTGTACGACCGCCTCGGCGCCCGCGCGCTGCTGGTGCCCGGCATGGCCCTCGTGAGCCTCGCGCTCTGGTCGACCACGCTGTTCACCGAGTCGAGCGCGATCTGGCAGATCCTGGGCTTCCATCTGCTGCTCAGCGTCGGCCTGGCGTTCGTGTTCACGCCGCTGTTCACCGCGGGCCTCGGCGCCGTCGAGCCGCGGTTCTACTCCTACGGCAGCGCGATCATCGGCACGACCCAGCAACTCGCCGGCGCGGCCGGCGTGGCCCTGCTGGTGACGGTGATGAGCCTGCGCTCGGCCGACCTCGCCGCGGCGGGCGCGACCGTGATGGAGCAGACCTCGAAGGGTGTGCACGCCGCGTTCCTCGTCGCCGCGGTCATGTCGCTGGTAGGGATCGTGGGAGCGTTCCTCGTCCGCACACCACCGGCCGAAGACGTCCCGGCCACCCACTGAGCCGGCGCGGTCAGCCGGTGAAGCGCCAGCGGGTGGGCGTGATCGACTCGCCGTCGGTGGGGAAGGCGAACGCCTTCGTCGGGGTGATCTTGTACACGTCGTAGGGCGGTCCGCCGGAGGTGGGCGCGCCGTACTCGGAGTCGAGCTTCCCGGCCACGACCACCGTCGGCCAGCCGTAGACCGTGTCGAAAGCCCCGGACGCGCGCTGCAGTCCGGCCTGGTCGGTCACCTGCCGGGCCTCGCCCTCGACGACGAGATGCACGTCGTCCTTGTCGGAGGACACGACGCACCGCCCGTCGGCCGCCAGGTTGCGACTCTTCCTCGCCGTGTCCTTCGACGCGACGTAGAACACCGACTCCGACCAGGCGGCGAACACCGGCATGACGTGCGGTGCGCCGTCGGGTCGGACGGTGGCGAGCCAGTACCACCCACCCTGCGCCAGCCGTGCCTGGACATCGGCCCACGGCACGGGTCGCGAGTTGCCCTGCTCGCTCTCCGCGGCGGTGCCCTTGCCCTCCCGCGACATGGCCTCACCTGCGGGACTCTCGGATGTCATTGTGCGACTCCTCTCGATCGGGCCGGCAGCGCCGGAGCGTGTCGGGACGCGATCCACCACGCGGCGGTGGCGACCACAGCGACGATCCCCGCGTCGACACCGTACATATCGCGTGGACGGCGCACCTACCACTTGCCACGATGAGCGCTCGCCCGTACGGCGCCGACAGGAGGACCATGACGCAGCGAAGCAACGACCTCGGTCATGCCGCGGCGCTGCTCGGCGTCCTCAGCACGCCGCGGCGCCTCGACCTGTTGGCCACGATCGTCAGGCGGCAGGCGTCCGGCGCGGACTGCTCGCTGGGAGCCGTCGCGACGGCGATGGACTCGAGCCAGCAGGCACTGGCCAAGGACCTGGTGCGGCTGCAGGAATGCGGCCTGCTGACGATCGAGAGCGGCGGTGTCTCCGCAGACCTGTCGGTGCTGCGGTCGGCCGCGGACGCCGTCGGCGAGACCCTGCCGATCACGCCGCACCTGGCCATCGATCCCGACCTTGCGCGCTTCTTCAGCCACGGCCGTCTCGTGACCGTGCCGTTCGACGCGGACCTGCAGCGGCGCATCGCGAAGGTCCTCGTCCGCCTGCTGCCGCTCGACGTGGAGATGTCGGAGGCCGAGGTCAACGACCTGCTGGGCCAGGTGCACCCCGACCACGCGCTGCTCCGCCGCCTCCTGGTCGACGAGCGACTGGTGACCAGGCACGCGAGCGCGGGCTACCGCAGGGTTCGCGCGGGCTGACGTCGGTGCACTTCTCGATCGCGCAGCGGCGTGCGATGGTGAGGTCATGGACCGTGCCGACATGGAGATCCGCCGGTACCGGCCCACGGACCTGACGGCCGTCCTGGGCATCGCCCCGCGACTGACCGAGGGAGTCGCCGCCTGGCACGAGCCGCAGCGGGTCCTCGACGCGGTGACCGGCTGGGTCGGTGCGTACCCGGAGACCGCCGCCCGCGACTCCGTGGCGGTGTTCCTCCCCGAGGACGCCGGCGCCGTGATCGGCCTCATCGGAGTCTCGGAGCGCCGCCACTTCACCGGTGAGACCGAGGGCTACGTCGGCGAGCTGGTCGTCTCGTCGACGTCGGCGCGGCAGGGCGTCGGACGCGCGCTCATGGGTGCGGCTGAGGACTCGGCAAGGCAACGGGGACACGGGCGCGTCACCCTCGATACAGGGTGGGACAACGCGACTGCCCGCGAGTTCTACGCCGCCCTCGGCTACGAGGCCGAAGGCGTCCGGCTGAGCAAGCCGGTGCACTGACCCGCACCCCTCAGGAAGGGTTGCCCGCGGGGTGTCGTCTGGATGGGCGCCGGCGAGGTGCCCGCGCGCCGCCTCCCTGAGCAGGTCGGCGGTCAGCGGTGCCTGCAGGCCGAGCCGGCGGGCGTCGGCGGCGGCGTGGATGACGGCACGCTGGTCGTCGGTGGCCCGCTCGTAGCGGCCGAGGAGCTCGCGCGCACCGGCGAGGTGCTCGGTGACGCCGTAGTCGGGGTCGCCGAGCGCCTCCGCCAGTACCGGATCGGCCTCGGCGAGCTCCCGCGCGGCGGTCGTCTCGGACGTGGAGAAGGAGTCCAGAGGCAGCTCGCAGGACACGTTCGCCAAGGCGTCGAAGGCCTCGGGGAACCGGTGGCGGTGCTGGCCGGTGGCCGGGTCGCGCTCAGTGGAGCGCAGTTGCGCGAGGTTCTCCCGCCAGATCGCGGCGACGACGATCACCTTGTGCGGCGGCCGGAGCAGCCGGGTGACCACCGTCGGGTCGAGCGGGGTGTCGGAGGCACGCTGGTACGGGCCGGCGAGGAAGCGCTGCAGCTCGTCGAGCCACACGACGAACGTCGGCAGCGAGTCGGCGTCGTGGCCGATCCTGTTGACCAGCGCGGCGTTGCCGACCTCGGGCGCCAGTACCTCTAGGTCGCCTAGCTCGCTGCGAGCGGTCTCGTAGAGGAGCCGGGTCTTTCCGACACATGAGTTCCCCACCACCAGCAGGAAGCCGCCGGTCGAGCGGGCCTCCCGCATCCAGGACCGCAACCGCGGGCTCACGTCGCGATCGACGAACCCCGCGACCCGACGGACCGAGCGGCCGTCCTCGTCCACCGGGTCGGGAGCCCGGTGGACGCTGGACCTGAGCGCCTCCCCGTCCGTATCGCCCATGGGGACCAGCGCGTCGCGCCAGTCGGCGTCCGCTGGTACCGCGGGGCCGATCGACGGCACGTCGGGTGCCGTCCGAGACCGCATCCATCGCACCAACCAGACCGTCGCCGGGAGCAGGACCGCGGCCACGGCCACCGCCAGTCCGGCGGCCTGGGCGATGTCCGCCCCCGCGCTCCCGAGCCGCACCAGTCGCACCACCATGACCACCAGGGCAGTGGCCACCGCCACCCAGGCCACGACGACGGCGACCCAGCCCAGCACCCTCAGCCGTGACCATCGCATAAGGACCGATCATGCCGCGCTTCGAAGCGTTGCGCTGCCGATCACCGCGATCGGCCTAGAGGGCACCGCCGCCGGCGGGCCGCGAGCGGCTCCCGTGGTCCTCGGACGCAGGGCGGAAGCGGGCGATCGGGTTCTGCAGGGTGCCGACGATCTGCAGCGCGCCGACCGGGTCCTGCAGGTCGACCATCTGCCGGTTGTTGCGCAGCTGCAGCCGGTTCAGGCACGACAATCCGAACTCATCGGTGAAGATGTCGAACCTCGCGAACCGCGCCGCCAGGTCGGGGCGAGATCGCTGGTAGTCGGCGACACACGCGGCGACGGTCGACCAGAACGCGTCCTCGTCCAGGACTCCGGCCGTGCTCAGGATCCCGTTGAGGAAGCGCAGGAAGCAGTCGAAGACGTCCGTGAACAGGCACAGCAGCTTCAGGTCGTCCGTCACGTCCAGGCGGATCCGCTCGACCTCGGGCGGGAGCACCGCGTCCGGATCCATGACGCCGATCTCCTCGGCGATGTCCTTGAAGACGGCGCGTTGCGGCGCGCCGCTCTCGTCGAGCACGAGGATCACGTTCTCGCCGTGCGGCATGTAGACGATCTGGTACGCGTAGAAGCAATGCAGCACCGGCGTCAGGTAGGCGTCGAGGTAGCGCTGCAGCCATGCCACCGGCGTCAGGCCGGACTCCGCGATGAGAGCCGCCGCGAACGAGCCACCGTCGCGGTCAATGTGCAGCAGCGACGCCATCGTCGCCAGGCGGTGCCCGGGCTCGACCCGAGGCACCGGGCTCTCCCGCCACAGTGCGGCGAGCATCTTGAGGTATGGCGAGCCCTTGGACGCCGCCGCCTCGTACTGCTCGTGCCGGTAGCCGATGGTGGCGCGCTCACGGAGGATCGAGAAGCCCACGCCGGTCAGCACCTCGTCCTCGGCGATGAGCTCGGCGAGCCAGTCGTTGATCGCGGGGGTGCCCTCCATGTAGGCGGCGGAGAGGCCGCGCAGGAATCCCATGTTCAGCACGGACAACGCCGTCTTCACGTAGTGCCTGGACGGGTCGCTCGTGTTGAAGAACGTGCGAATCGACTGCTGGGTCAGGTAGGCGTCGTCGCCGTAGCCCAGGCACACGAGGTTGCGGCGCGCGACCTCGGCCGCGAACGTGACCGACAGCGTGTTCCACCACTGCCACGGATGGACGGGGAACAGGTGGTAGTCGTCGAGCGACAGGCCGAGCCCGCTCAGGGTCTCGCCGAACCGTCGCAGCGTCTTCTCGCCCAGCTCGGACCGCATCAGCCCGTCGTAGTCGACGCCGGCGCCGGCGCTGAAGACCGAGCGGTCGCGGCTGGCGGCCAGCCAGATCAGGCGGACCGGAGCCGCCGCCTCGGGAGCGTAGGAGTGGAACTCGGCGATGTCGTATCCGAGTCGTCCGTTGTTGGCGACGAAGCACGGATGACCCTCGGTCATGCCGGTCTCGATCTCCTGGAAACCGGAGCGAGTCAGCTCGGCCGCGGTGACCGGCTTCGCCGCCAGCTTGTACGCGGCACTCGCCAGCGTGGAGCTGATCTCCTCCAGGTAGACCGGCAGCACCTCGTCGCTCAGGCCCAGGGTGCGGCGCAGCTCGATGAAGAACTCCAGGGCGTCCAGCGGAAGGTGCGCGCCGTCCCGGTGACGGGTGATGCTGGCCGTGTCGATGTGCCAGTGGTCCAGGCTCAGCACCCGCGCCGAGAAGCGGTACTCGACGCTGTCGTCGTCACTCCGCACGACATAGCGACCGTCGGCGAGCGGCTCGGGCTCCAGCAGGCGCTCGTGGGCGAACTCCGCGAGACCCTTGCGGACGAGGAGTCGCTCGGCGTGCGCCCAGGTCTCCGGTGTCAGGTGCGATACGGCGTCGGCGGGGGTCATGCGCTCCCTCCTCGGGCAGCCAGGAACCGGTCACGGGTGCAGGTGCTGAGCAGGGCGTCCTTCTCGGGCTTCGCGACCGTGCCGACGACCTCGAAGCCGACCGCCTCGTTGAGGACGTGGACGGCCGTGTTGCGGACGTCGGGGTCGACGACGACACGGTGGACCGTCGGGTCTGCGAAGCACAGCTCCATGGCGGTGGTGATGACGGCGAGCGTGAAGCCGTGGACCGGTGAGTCCGTCGGCGCGCACAGGAAGTGCATGCCGACGTCGCCGTCCCGATGCGGGTACATGCCCACCAGCTCGACGTGGGCCGGGTCGTAACGCTCGATCACGAACGTGGGTGCGCCGTCGTGCAGGCCGACGAACGCGTCATGGTGCGGACTGTCCGCGATCGCACCGAACTCCCGCTCCACGCCGGCGAGGTCGTGGTGCTGCATGAGCCAGAAGGCGCTCTTGGGATGCGTGAGCCAGCGGTGCAGCAGCTCGGCATCGCCGGCGGGGTCGACCGGCCGTACGGAGAGCTCACCGAGCTTCTCGTCGGCGTGGGAGAAGACCACGTTCGTCATACCGCCTCCACTGTGACCTGTGCGCCGGACGGAACTCCGAACTCCTGGAACGCGATGCTCTTCTCGACGGGGTAGACCTCGCGGCCGAGCATCTCGCGGATGATGCACGAGTTGCGGTACGCGCCCATGCCCAGGTCGGGCGAGGTGACGCTGTGCGCGTGCACGCCGGAGTTCTGCAGGAAGATGTCGTTCGCCGCCGCGCCGATGCCGTAGTCGCGGCCCACCGCGAACCTGCCCTGCCCATCCCAGGAGATCCGGTCGGCGATGGGGGCGAGGAAGTCCGGAACGTGGTCACGGTAGCCGGTAGCGAGGATCAGCCCGTGTGTCGTGAGGCCGAAGTCCCGACCCAGCTCCTCCTGCCGCAACCCCAGCACGTAGGCGCCACGCGCCGAGTCGTACGACGCCGTCGTGAGCGCCGTGTTGGTCAGCAGCCGGGTCGGGCACGGTCCGCGGCGATGCTTGACGTAGAGCAGGTCGAAGATCTCGTTGATGAGATCGGAGTCGATGCCCTTGTAGAGCGGCTTCTGCTCGCTCACCAGCCGATTGCGGCTTTCCTCGGGAAGCGCATGGAAGTAGTCCACGTACTCGGGCGATGTCATCTCCAGCGTCAGCTTGGTGTACTCGAGCGGGAAGAAGCGCGGCGAACGGGTCACCCAGCTCAGCTCGTACGCGTGCCTGTCGATGTCCTGCAGCAGGTCGTAGTAGATCTCGGCGGCGCTCTGGCCGCTGCCCAGGACGGTGATGCTCTCCTTCGACTGCAGCGAGGACCTGGCACCGAGATACCCCGAGCTGTGGACCAGGTCACCACCGAGATGCCGGCACGCCTCGGGAACGTACGGGACCGTACCGGTGCCGAGCACGAGCGTGCGACCGCGGTACGTCCGCAGGTCACCGGTGGGTACGTGCACAGCGGTGACCACGTAGACCTGAGCGCCCGCGTCGTACTCCACCGCGGTGACGCGATGTCCGAAGCGGACGCTGCTCAGCTTCCCCGCGGCCCAGCGGCAGTACTCCTCGTACTCGGTGCGCAGTGGATAGAAGCTCTCCCTGATGTAGAAGGAGTACAGGCGCCGCGACTCCTTGAGGAAGTTCAGGAACGAGTACGGAGACGTCGGGTCGGCCAGGGTGACGAGGTCGGACATGAACGGCGTCTGCAGGGTGCTGCTCTCGAGCAGCATGCCAGGGTGCCACTCGAAGTCGGGGTCGCTCTCGAGGAAGACGCCGTCGAGCTCGTCGATCGGCTCGGTGAGGCACGCGAGCCCCAGGTTGAAGGGGCCGAGTCCGACGGCGATGAAGTCGTGTTCGCGGGACGTGGACAAGGAGACTCCCGAGGGGATCGCGGGGTTCGTTCAGCCGGCGCGCACGGCGCTGAGCGCCGGGCCGGCACACTCGGACAGGTACCGGCCGGCATGCTCGGCGATGAGGTCGAGGACGTCGGTGATGTCCCGCATGCCGGCCTTGGGATTGAGCATCGTGAACTTCAGGTAGTGGCTGCCGCCGACGACCGTCCCGCCCACGACGGCGGCACCGGACGCGCGTAGCGCGTCGCGTGCGTGCAGGTTGACCCGGTCGACGACAGCGGGAGGTACCTCGCCCGGCGGTACGTAGCGGAACACCAGGGTGCTGAACTGCGACCGGGTGACGACCTCGAACCGGGCGTCGCCGTCGAGCAGCCTCCACACGTCCGCGGCCCTGTCGATCACGTCGTCGAAGAGCTGACCGACCGCGTCCGCTCCCATGATGCGCAGTGTCATCCACAGCTTCAGGGCGTCGAAGCGGCGCGTGGTCTGGATCGACTTGTCCACCTGGTTCGGGATGCGTTCCTCGGCCATCCGCGCCGGATTGAGGTAGTCGGCATGGTGGGTGACGTGGTGCAGGACCGCACGGTCGCGCACCAGGAGGGCGCTGGAGCTGACCGGCTGGAAGAACGACTTGTGATAGTCGACGGTGACGGAGTCGGCGCGCTCGATGCCGTCGAGCAGGTGCCGTCGCCGCCGCGACACGAGGAGGCCACATCCGTACGCCGCATCGACGTGCAGCCATGCCCCCTGTCGCCGACACAGGTCGGCCACCTCGGGCAGCGGGTCGATGCTGCCGAAGTCGGTCGTGCCGGCGGTGGCGACGACGGCCATCACCACCAGCCCCTCCCGCTCGCAGCGTTCGAGCTCGACCGCCAGCGCACTCGCCCGCATCCTCATGTCGTCGTCGCACGGGATCGCGACGACCGCCTCCGTATCGAGTCCCAGGAGCGCGGCGGCCTTGACGATGCTGAAGTGGCTGACCGCGGAGGCGAGGATGCGCAGCCGCGGAACGACCGCGGCCCTGCCCGCCGTCTGCGCGGTCCGGCAGGCCTCGTCGCGAGCGAGGAGCATGGCCTGCAGGTTCGACTGACTGCCGCCGCTGGTGAAGATGCCGTCCGCCGCGTCACCGAGGCCCACGCGCTCGGCCGTCCAGTCGATGAGGCGGCGCTCGATCAGCGTCCCTCCGGCGCTCTGGTCCCAGGTGTCGAGTGAGGAGTTGACGGCCGACAGGATGGCCTCACCCAGCACGGCCGGGATCGCCACCGGACAGTTGAGGTGCGCCAGGTACCGCGGGTGGTGGAAGTAGAACGCATCGCGGAGATAGACGTCTTCCAGCTCGTCGAGCGCGGCGTGCGAGTCGCGCAACGGCCGATCCAGGTCGATCGCCTCGATCTCCGGTGCGAGCTGGGCGGGGGTGATGCCGCTGAACGGCTGATCTGTCCACGCGAGCCTCTCGGCCACGCGTTCCACGCCGGCGGCCAACAAGCGTCGGTAGCGGTCGACCGTCTCGCCATCCAGCAGGTGCGACCAGTGCGCCCTCCCGTCCGTTTCACCTGGCTCGTCATCCTCTTCCGGCGCCGCCCCGCCGCGAGGGGAATGGAAGCTCACCAAGAACCCGTCCCTTCCAACACGTGCATGACTGACGAGAGAGTGGAGGAATGAGGTAAGGCTAACCTAACCACCTCGCGAGACGGAAGCCCTTGATCACGGAGCGTCGCCGCTGCGTGGAGGAAGGAAGGTTCCGACTAGTGTGTCCCGTCGTTAATTCGTAGGTTAAGTCGGTATGGTGGTGGCATGCCGAGAACTGGGCGTCCGAAGGCGGAGTTGGTGTTGACCGGTGCCGAGCGGGAGCAACTGATCGGCTGGTCTCGGCGGGCGAAGTC